>NZ_JBFTND010000278.1:0-7704 GCF_056397305.1 Cupriavidus sp. 05N40 | reverse complement strand
GGATATAGCGGCCGAGCTTGCCGATCTCCCAGCGGCGCGGCCGGCCGACGGCATCGTCGTCCACGTTGTCGGTCGGCAGCGCAGTCTGCGAAAAATCGTAGAGCAGGTTGTTGGTCAACACCTGGATCGGCGCCATCGGCAGGAACGGCAGCCAGGCACTCGCGCCGAGCACGCTGAACATATTGCCGAAGTTGGAGCTAGCACCCATGCGCAGGTACTTGAGCAGGTTGGCAAAGACCTTGCGACCTTCGATCACGCCGTCATGCAGGACCAACAGGCTCTTTTCCAGCAGGATGATGCTGGCAGACTCCTTGGCGATATCGGCGCCGCTGTCCACCGAGATGCCCACGTCGGCCGTCTTTAAGGCAGGCCCGTCGTTGATGCCATCGCCCAGTACGCCCACCACCCGTCCGCGCGCCCGCAGGGCCTTGACGATGGCCGCCTTGTGCGCCGGCGCCAGCTTGGCGAAGAGCTGCGTGCGCTCCGCGAGTTCCCCCAGCGCTTGCGACGAGAGCCCGTCGATGTCCGCGCCGAGTACGGCCCGATCCACGTCGAGGCCGACTTCCCGGCATATCTTGCGCGCGATCACCGGGCTGTCGCCGGTCAGCACCTTGACCTCGATGCCGCTGTCGCGCAGGGCGGCCAGCGCCGGTGCCGCGCTATCCTTGGGCGGGTCGATGAACGCGATATAGCCAAGCAGGATCAGCGCGGATTCGTCGGCCACCGAATACGGCTGCGTGTCCGGCGCCGGCGGCAAAAGTTTGTAGGCGATCGCGATCACCCTGAAGCCATCTTCGTTGAGTGCGTTGCAGACCGTCATCAGCGAGTGGCGATGCGAGTCATCAAGCGCCATGGCCTGCCCTCCGAGTTCGGCGCTGGCGCATGCGGCATAGACTTCCTCCACCGCACCCTTGCAGACCAGAAGCCTGCCCTGCGGCCCGTCCACCACAACCGACATGCGGCGCCGCTCAAAATCGAACGGCACTTCGTCTATCTTGCAGTAGCCGCCCTCCTGCCGCAGCGTTTCGCCCACCTCGTCATGCAGGAGCACCGCCTTGTCCAGCAGGTTGTGCAAGCCGGACTGGTGGTAGCTGTTCAAGTAGGCGAATTCCAGCACACGCGCGGTCTCATGCCCCGCCAGATCCACATGCTTCTTCAGGATGATGCGGTCCTGCGTCAGAGTGCCTGTCTTGTCGGTGCACAGCACATCCATGGCGCCCAGGTTCTGGATGGCGCTGAGGTGTTTCACGATCACCTTGCGGCGCGACATGGCAAGCGCTCCCTTTGCCAGGTTCACGGTCACCAGCATCGGCAGCATCTCGGGGGTCAGCCCCACGGCGACGGCCACCGCGAACAGCAGCGCCTCCAGCCAGTTTCCCTTGGTCAGCCCGTTGATCAGGAACACCAGCGGCGCAAGGATCACGATCAGGCCGATCATCAGGCGTGCAAAACGCTGCAGGCCTTGCTCGAACACGGTGCCGGACGTCTCTTCCTCAAGCGAGCGGGCGATGCCGCCGAACACGGCGCGCGGCCCGGTCAGCACCACCACGATGGTCGCGCTGCCGCTGACCACGGCCGTGCCCATCAGCACCATATTCTCCAGCGTGCCAGGTCCGTCGCCGCTAGCGCTCTCCAGCGCGAACTTTTCCACGGGCAGCGATTCTCCGGTGAGGGCCGACTGGTTGACGAACAGGTCCTTGGAAGTCAGCAGCCGGGCATCGGCCGGAACGAGGTCACCTGCCGACAGGTGAACGATGTCGCCCGGCACCAGCGCGCCGATCGGCAGTTCGCTGGTGATGGGCAATGCCCCTGGCTCCGACCGGCGCTGCGTGGTGGCGGTGGTATGCACTATGGCGCGCAACGCCGCAGCAGCGCGTCCGGAGCGGCGCTCCTGCACCGTGGCCAAGCCAACGCTAAGCATCACCATCACGGCAATTACCGCGGCGGCGTCGTAGTCGTGGATAGCTGAGGATACCGCTGCCAGGGTCAGCAGCATCACATTGAGCGGATTGAGCAAACGGCGCAGCAGGTCCAGCACCGCCGGGCGCGGGCGCTCGTGATCCACCAGGTTGGGGCCGACGTTTTGCAGGCGCGCGATGGCCTCGGCGCCTGTCAGCCCCTCCGGGCTGGTATCCAGTTGCTGCAGCAGGGTCGCCGGCGGAATGCCGGCGGCCCGCAGCAGCGCGTCCGGCACGCCGCCGGAGCCTGTCCGTCGGCGCGGTACCTGCCGCGCCTTGCGCCGATGCAGGAGGCTGGCACCGTAGCCGGCCCACCGTTTCGCCCAGGTACTGGATCGCCCGGCCAATCATGATGGCGGCCTTGCCTGTGCTTGCGCAGCACTGGCGTCCCAACTCCCGCCCAGCGCCAAGAACAAGGCCGCGGTGCCCTGCAGCCGCCGGGTCCTCGCCTGCAGGTAGCCGATCTCGGCCTGGTGGTACTGCGCGTCCGCCACCAGCACTTGAAGGTAACCGGCGGTGCCGGCCTGGACGTCGGCCTGCAACTCCTGCAGCACGTTCACCAGCAACTGGTAAGCGAGGTTGGGAATGCCAGGCACCATGGTCTTGCAAGTACGATGTCGCGATCCGTTACGATGCCCATCGCGCGCTGGCCGCCTCCGAATGGCTCTGTCACCATCAGCGCACCGACATGGCGGTCGTGCCTCTGCCCCGCGGTGTGCACTTATGCGGGAGATGAACGGCGGACAGCGGGCAACTCTCTTCGATCCTCATCATGCTTCTCCTGGCCTGACCTTGATACGGGCCGATCAAGTCGCCCATGGAGTACATCGGCGATGGCCAGGGGTCGCCAAGGCACGCCGGTGCCGTGCATTCAGTCTAGTGTCGGGCGCTCGGCGGCCATTGATGCAGATCAATCACGCCTGTGGCGCGGAGCGTCCTTCCGGACTTGACGCCGGTCAACCGACGCGCCGGAGCCCTGCCTATAGTTGGAGATACCATTCCGCCATCCCCCATGGCGGATCCGACACGCCTCATCCCACCGCATTCACTTCGTTGAACCAGCCAGGAGACCGCCGTGAACGACCTCAGATCCGCCCTGTCCGCGCACCGTGCCACGCTACAGCGCGATATCAATGTCCTGTTGTCAGATGTGCAGGCATTGCTGCGCGACGCCGCCGCCTTGACCGGCGAGCAAGCCGGTCAAGCCCGCGAGCAGTTCAAGACACGGCTGGAGACATTGCAACTGCGGCTACGCGAGTTGCAGGCGCAGGGCCGCGAGCAGGTACGGGATTGGGCAGATTCCGGCGAGGAGTATGTACAGGCACACCCATGGCGCGCGCTTGGCACGACCGCAGCCATTGCCGCCGCCTGCGGGGCGCTTCTCGCCATCGCGCTCACCCGCCGCGATTGATCTTGACATGGCGCTCGCGGAGCCTCGCCGCCATCCCTGGCTCGATCTGGGGCTCCTGGCGGCCTCCGCGGTCACGCTAACCGCAGGATCGCTGCTGTATTGGTTCGGATCGGCCGCGCTCGCCCGCACCGTGTGGCTGATCGGCATCCTGCCGGTGTTGGTCGCCCTGAGTGCCGGCACAGTCCTGGCGGCATGGCGCCGCAAAGCTGGGGTCGATGTCCTGGCGCTGCTGGCCATCGGCTTCGCATGGTGGCTTGGCGAGCGCTTCGCCGCGGCCGTGATTGCCCTGATGCTGGCGAGCGGACGCGCACTAGAGAGCTACGCGGAAGCGCGCGCCTCAAGCGAGATGAGCGCCCTGTTGCGCCACGCCCCGCGCGAGGCAAGCCGCTACGAAGAGGGCGAATGGCGGCTGGTGCCGCTGGACCTCGTGCATCCGGGCGACCGCCTGCTCGTACGCGCCGGCGAAGTGGTACCCGTCGACGGGACGCTGATCGAGGCCGCTGACCTGGACGAATCCACCCTGACCGGCGAGGCGATGCCGCAGCGTCGCGCGCCGGGCGAGCCGCTGCATAGCGGCGTGGTCAACGCCGGAGCGCCGTTCGAGATGCTTGCCGGCGCCACGGCGGCACAAAGTACCTACTCTGGCATTGTCCGCCTCGTGATGGAAGCACAGCAAAGCCGCAGCCCGTCGATGCGTATGGCCGACCGCTACGCCCTGCTGCTGGTGCCCCTTGCACTGGTGGTGGCTGGTGTGGCCTGGTTCATTACCGGCGATGCACGGCGGGCGCTTGCGGTGCTGGTCGTAGCGACGCCCTGCCCACTGATCCTGGCGGTGCCCGTGGCCATCGTCTGTGGCATGTCGCGTAGTTCCAGCCGGGGCATCCTGGTCAAAAGCGGCGCCGCACTCGAAAGGCTGGCGCAGAGCCGCGTGCTGTTCTTCGACAAGACGGGCACGCTGACTGCCGGCCATGCCCACGTTTCGGCAATCGAGGCAGCGCCGGGACACGCGCCAGACGACGTGCTGCGCCTGGCGGCCTCGCTGGCACAGGCATCGGTGCATGTGAGTTCCCGCGCGCTGGTGGCCGCGGCACGCGAGCGCGGCCTGGCGCTGGCGTTGCCAGCGCAGGTCTGCGAGGAGCCAGGCGCCGGCCTGAGAGGCATCGTCGACGGACACGTTGTCACCATGGGCTCCTTGGCCCATGTGGCTAAGACAACCGCGCCCAAGCCATGGAGCACGGCGCTGTTGCGGCGAATGAGCTATGAGGGCACGTCGGCCGTCTTTCTTGGCATCGATGGCGCCATGGGCGGCGCGCTGCAGCTCGAGGACCAGATCCGGCTCGACACGCCCCGTGCGTTGCGGTTGCTCAGGCAGGCCGGAATCTGGCGCATGGTCATGGTGACCGGAGATCGCGACGACGTGGCGCAGATGACCAGTGCGATGCTTGGCGTGACGGAAGTGCGCGCCCAGCAGACGCCAGCGCAGAAGCTCTCGGCAATCCGCGAGGCGCAGCGCCACGATACGGTCATCATGGTCGGCGATGGCGTCAACGACGCGCCCGCGCTGGCGGCTGCCGATGTCGGGGTGGCGATGGGCGCGGCGGGCGCCGCTGCGTCGGCGCAGGCAGCAGACGTCGTACTGCTGGTGGACCGCCTGGACCGACTGGCTGAGGCGATCCAGATCGCCCGCCGCGCGCGCCGTATCGCCGTGCAGAGCGTCGTGGCGGGCATGGCGCTATCCCTGGCGGCGATGATAGTAGCCGCGTTCGGCTACTTGCCGCCGCTGGCAGGTGCGCTGCTGCAGGAACTGATCGATGTCGCGGTGATCCTGAATGCACTGCGGGCACGCAAGCCAGGGCCGGACTGGCGGCCCGCGCAAATCACGCCGGCCGAAGCCACGAAACTGAAGGCCGAACACAGCGAACTGAGACAGGTGCTCGGCCAAGTGAGATCGATGGCGGATCGCGTAGCCGGYCTCCCTGGGAGAGTCGCGGCCGTGGAACTCGCGCAACTCAATCAGGCATTGCGCCAGCAATTGCTCGCGCATGAGCTCCGCGACGACGCCAATCTGTATCCGGAGCTGGCGCAACGGCTTGGCGGCAAGGACCCGCTGGCCGCCCTGAGCGGCGGGCATCGCGAGATATTCCATCTGGTGGGCATGCTAGAGCGCATCGCCGCCGACCAGGCGGCGGACGGCCTCGACCTGGAAAGCGCGCAGGAGGTCCGGCACCTGTTGTATGAGCTGAATGCGATTCTGCGTCTGCATTTCGCGCAGGAGGACGAGCTGTATCAGGCGTTGGGCGACGCCTGATTGCCAACGCCGCCGCACATGAGGGCAAAAGAATGGTCGACGACTCGTTCCACCTCGCGCCGCATTGCGCTGGATCAAGCCGCGCGCGGCGTCACCGACAATACTGGAACAATCGGCGCCCGCAGTCAGATTGACACGGACCAAAACCATCATGGCTGGCAAGCGTGTCGTCGCCTGTTCGCCTGCGCGTCAATGAGATGGAAGGCGACTGGGTCTATTGCGAGTCGAAGTGCCCGCGACGCGGCCGCTGACACGGGAGCCGTTTAACGGCGCGGCAGGCACTCCAGCGCTGGTACGCATCAAAGTTGCCATAGATCAACGCCACCGGTAGCCAGCTGGATATATTGGGCTCGTGCAGCCGCCGAATTGCGAAACGAACCCGGCGACGCCGCACCTGTATTTAACGGGCTATCGAAAGGAGGACGCTGTGCAAACCAATATCGGTACGGTTGACCGCACTCTCAGGATCGTCGTCGGCCTGGCCTTGATCGGCCTTGCCGTCACCGGCACGATCGGTGTGTGGGGATGGATCGGCGTGATTCCGGTCCTGACGGGGCTCGTCCGCATCTGTCCTCTCTACAGCCTGCTCGGCGTCAGGACCTGCCCGGCCTCGGGCGGAAAGCCCGGCTGATCCGGCCGACGCCCGCGGCAACGGCCAGGAGTCGCCGCCATTCCCACTGGCGACACGCCATGGAAGGCCCAACGCTCGATGTGGATCAACGAGCGCGGCCGCCACGCTTCAGAAGCATCTCGCAGACGAGTTGCCTGACATGCATGCCCTGCACTCGTCCTTTCCAGCAATGCCAATCCGGGGCTCTTCCCGCGTGGGAATAAGCATGGCGTTGCAGCGGCACAGGGTATGCGCGCCAATCACGGAGAGAGACCATGACGGACCAGACTGACGTCCCACTCGCATACTTCAGCGCCAATTGCGAGGCGGGCCTGCGTGCGCTGACCCTGTTGCAGGAGAGCCGCCAGCGTTTCCTTGAATTCCAGTTGGAAGCCATCCGCAAGGACATCAAGACAACGCGCGAAGTGGGTGCGCAACTTGCCAATGCAAACAACATCGCCGCGCTCGCCGCGCTGCCAGTCACTTTCCTGCGCACCGAAGCCGAGCATTGCGCGCACCTGATGCAAGCGTGGATGAGTCTAGCCATCCACAACCAGACCGCCATCGTCGAACAGATGCGCGAGATCGGCGAGTCCTGGCAGCGATGCCAGGCGATGAGCTTGCAGCAGGCGGGGAATACCGCTTCGATGGTGGCGCCGGTGCAGGAAATATTCGAGAAATTCAGACAAGCCACGGCGTGGAATCCCGCGTTGAACGGCACCGGCGCCGAAGTAGGAGGTGGCGCCGCAGCCAGTTCGCGAAAGAGGCCCGCCCATGCCAGTTGAGCACGCAGGCGAGGCGCCGGCCAGCCTACCTTCATGGCGGATCGCGCCGGTGACCGGCGGCGGGTGGACTGGGTGAAGCCATTTCGATCCGCCTGAGCGACGCCGGATAGCACGTGGCAGCCACTCATTCGCCGGGCAATGACCACGTGCAAACCTGGCTAGACCGCTAGCGCCAGGCTACCTTGCCAGGCACATGGTCACGGACATCCCTGCCGACATTCTCCAGACCAGGATCATGCCTCAGATCCCGGTCGGCAGGCCGGGGCGGCCGGACGAAGTGGCCGCGCTGCAAGCAGACCGTTGCCATGCGAGCCCGCGCGCACCGCAACCGCGGCGTGTGGCAGTGTTCAAGGCGTGATGGCTACCTTCAGCACGCCATCGCGCTGGTTGGCGAACAACTCGTACGCCAATTCGATCTGATCAAGCTTGAACCGATGCGTGACGAGCGGCCCGAGATTCAACCTGTCGCTCTGAATGACCTGCATCAGGCGGCGCATCCGCTCCTTGCCACCGGGGCACAGCGCCGTCAGGATGCGATTATCGCCAAGGCCGCCATGGAAAGCGTCAAGTGGGATGCGCAGGTCGCTTGAATAGACGCCCAGGCTTGACAGCGTGCCTCCCGGCTTGAGCAC
>NZ_JBFTND010000277.1:0-7707 GCF_056397305.1 Cupriavidus sp. 05N40 | reverse complement strand
GCGCCATGATGCGCGGGTCGGGCAGCTGGCCCGGCGCCAGCGCRGCCGGCGCCGGCATGGTGAAGGCCGGCACGAAGTTGCCGGCCACGTCCTTGGGCCGGTTGCCTTGCGGGCACAGCGCATCGGGAATGGCCTGCGGATCATTGGGGTTGGTCCGCGGCAGGCACATGGGGAAGCCGGTGGCGCTGCGGATGGTCGGGTTGTCAGGATCGAGCGTGAAGCGCTTGTCGGGGCTGCCCGCGCGCCCGTACTTCCCGTCGGGATCGTTGATGCGCACGCGCGTGCCCGGATTGCCGGCCGACAGCACGTTCTGCGGCACGCCGGTGGCAAGGTCGAGTGTCAGCTTGCCGCCCACGTACATCTCGCCGGCGGCGTAATCGATGTAATTGATATAGCCCGCGCCGGCATTCAGGTCCTGTTGCGACAGGAAGATCAGCCCGGCGATATAGGTGTCGCCGACGCGATTGCCGATCACGTGCACCTCATACGTGGTCAGCGGCTGCGGCGAGTCGGCGAGCGCCATGCCGCTCGACACGCCCGTGTAGGGTGCCGGCGCCTGGTCGAACAGCTCCTTCCAGGTCAGCGCGTTCGCCGGAAGCATCACGATGGTGTGGTCCGGCACGACCACCACGTGGCCATTGACCTTGAGCTTGCCGCCGGTGACGGCGGTCGGGTTCGGCCCGTTCAACGTGGCCTCCTGCAGGAACCCCACGATGTCGAACTGCGATGCCGTGCCCGGCGGCGGCAGCTGCGCCAGCGCCTGTTGCTGCCAGCACAGCTGCACCAGGAGCAGGATCGTCGCCAGCCAGGCCCCGAGCCGCCGGTACGCCAGCCGCTCTCGCGTCGTGCGAAGCGCTGCACGTGCCGCCCCGTGCCGCCTAGTCATGTCAATCGCGTCGTTCATGATATTGCCCTCCACTTATCGTCACCCTGGCGCGCCCGGTCGGGCGCCACCGCCCGCCCCCGGGCCCGTCGACTTGCCTCGCGCCGCCGGCAGCATCGCCGCCACCGCGCTTGCTCACAGACCCAACAAGCCTCCTTCGATCCCCGGTTGCCAAGGTTGCGGGCACGCGCCGCTTGCAAGCCGCGGCGCTTGTGCCGATGACTACGCCATGTTCCGCACCGCGTGCGCAATCTGCTGCGGCGCCGTGAGCGCGGGCATCATGCACCAGCGGTCGAGCGGCTCGTTGCCGATGCTGAGCATGCCGGTATGGCGCGACAGCAGCGCGTCCTCCGCCGGATCCGAGTCGTAGAAGCCGAGCCTGCGCCTGACCAGGTCCATGTCGGCGCGCCGGCCGGTCAGGAACGTCCAGCCGGGCCGGATGCCGTACTGCCGCGCATACGCCTGCAGCGCCGCGGGCGTGTCGAGCTCGGGCTGCAGCGTCAGCGAGACCAGGTGGATGTCATGACCCACGCGGTGGCCGAGCGCGGCCTGCACCGCCATCAGGTTGGCCGTGTTGGGCGGGCAGATGCCGGCGCAGGCGGTGTACATCATGTTGAAGACGACGAGGCGCCCCTTGACGACGTCGTCGTAGAAACGCACCTTGCGCCCGTCGTGCGTCTCGAACATGACGTTGGGAAAATAGCCGGCCCGCGGGCCGTGCCTGGCGGCAACGGCCAGGCCGCGGGCGCTCGCCGCCGCCGGCAGCAGCGCCGCGCCGCACAGGGCTTTCAGGAGGGTTCGCTTGGAAGACATGTTGTCGTGCTCCGCCATGGTTTTGGTCGTGCGTGCGTTCGCTCTGTGTACCGGGCCGTGTATCGCGTCGTGCGTGCCGTTCGCCGGATCAGGGCACGATGTCGAAGCGGATCATCATCGCGTGGTCCTCGTGCTGGCCGTTATGGCAATGCATCATGTATTTCCCCTCGTAGTCGCGGAAGCGGATGAACAGCTTCACCTCTTCGCCGGGCCCGATCACATACACGTCCTTGCGCCCGCGCTCATGCGGCGGCGGCGCATTGCCGTTGCGCGACAGGATGCGGCCTTCCTCGAAGTGGATATGGACCGGATGTGACCAGTTGCCCTTGCCGCGCAGCACCCACACCTCCTCGGCGCCGCGCCGGGGCGTGGCCGCCGGCCGCGTGACGTCGAACAGCTGCCCGTTGACGGTCCAGCCGCCGTTGGATCGGTCGAACTCCCACACGCGGGTCGGCAGCTTCTTGAGCTGCGCGGCCGTCGGCATCGGCGGCACCTCGCGCAGCGTGGCCGGCACGCGGCTGGCATCGGGCACCCTGGGATCGGCCCGCACATCGAAGCGCAGGATCTGCGTGCCCGGCGACAAGCGCTTGTCGCTCGGGCCACGCCCGTCGGTCTGTTCGAGGCGGTTGACCAGGAACAGCTGGCTGCCGATCGGATAGCGGGAGAAATCGATGACGATGTCGGCGCGCTCGGCCACGCCCATCCGGATCGATTTCATCGCCAGCGGCGCCGGCAGCAGGTTGCCGTCGTTGGCCAGGTAGGTGAACTCCTGGTCGACGCCCTTGTAGGTCAGGTAGAACTCGTAGAAGCGCGCCGGGCCGCCGTCGAGCAGGCGGAAGCGGTATTTGCGGCGCTCCACTTCGAACAGCGGCTGGATCTTGCCGTTGACGCAGAACTTGTCGCCGAGGATGCCATCCGAATTGAACGGATCGAAATAGAGCATGCCCTTGGCGTCGAACTGGCGGTCCTGGATGACGAGCGGGATGTCGTAGACGCCAACCCCGCTGGGCAGGCGCAGCGCATTGGGATTGGGGTCGTTCTCGTTGCCCGAATCCAGCTCGTCGAACAGCAGATAGAAGCCGCTGAGGCCGCGGTACACGTTGGGCGCGGTGAAATCGAGCCGGTGGTCGTGGTACCACAGCGTGCCGAGCGCCTCGCGGGAGTCGCCATGCGTCGCGGCATAGGCATCGTACCCGGCATAGCAGTTCGGGTAGAGATGGTCCTTGTATCCGCCCGGTGCGCTGAGCGTGGGGCCGGCCTTGCCCGCGCTGTAGTAGTCGCCGGTGAAGCCGTCGCTCTCGGAGGCGGTGTGCAGGTTGTGCAGGTGCGTGCTGATCTCCGGCGAGCCGAACCCGATATGGTTCGCCGGCAGGTCGTTGTGGATGCGCACGACAATGGGCTCGTTGTACCGGGCCACGAAGGTCGGGCCCGGCACGAGGCCGTCGTAGCCCCAGACCGGCTGCGTCGGCAGGTCGCGGTGGAACGAGTGCAGCGCCTGCCTGACGCGCAGCTCGTAGAGCCGCTGCGCGGTGAAGTCGGCCCAGCGCTGGTGTTCCGCGCGGCCGCATTCGCCGGCGCCGGGCACGCGCTGCGCCGCCGGGACCAGTGCCGGCACCGGCTGCTTGACCGGCGGCACCGGCAATACCTCGATAAAGGGCCGTGTCGCCGGGCTGCCACGCGAATCGCCGCCGTCCTTGGCCAGCGCGCCTTGCGTACCCAGTCCCTCTCCAAGCACTGCCGCTGTCGCGCCGGCCGCTGCCCGCCCGAAGAATGCCCTTCTATTTTCCCGTTTATTTTCCCGCCCACCCGATTTACTCATTTTTTTACCATCCTGTTTTGATACCATTTTCTCCGGACGAGCGCACCCCTGCCGCCCAGCAGCCTCCCTTTAATTACGTGGAATGACCTGTTCCGCGGCGGCGCTAATTAGAGCCGGCGGAACCATTGACTTCGGTGCACCAACCTGGGGTTTTCCGCAGCTTGGATGGTTAAAAATGACAAGACCCCGAACCGGCACGGCGTAATCGCCCGTGACGGATTCATACACGTCTGATGCCGCATGGCATGCTCTCCCTTGATCCCCCCCCGGGGCTTTCCCTGCAGGCGTTGCCGGATGGCGCTTGCGCCGCCGGCCGGAGCTTGACGCCCCATTCGAGAACCGTTTGCATTTTCGTTTTTATTAAAATAAAAACTAATGCCGGTTTCTTCGCTTCGCCCTTTTTATTAGCTCGCGAGACACCGGTTTCCCACCGGTTTGCGCGAACGCCTAATAATTTATTGATTGTGCCTGACCACGCTATCATGCAGATGGATGAGCAATGTGTGGACATTTCAATATGGCGGCCTCTAGTTGCATCCAGCGTGGCCAGACACCAATATCCGCAACGGAATAATCTTTTCAACCTTGTAACAGCGCCTGTCATTCATCCCACAGGATGGTCCGCCCCATCTTTTCTTTTGGATTATCCCCGTGCTAATCTTTTGCCATGTTGGTGAGGAGCTGACATGAGCCCAATAATAAAAATTCTCATCTCTTTTTCGATTGGCCAGACAGGCTATGGCTATTCGGGAGCGGGGTATGCCGCAGACATCTACCGCTCCGAGGGACCGGACGGGGAGGTGCGCTTCGCCAGCCAGCCACTCGACAAGAGCTACCGGCTCTACCTGCGCGGCGAAACGCCGCGCGCCGCCGTGCCGGGCAAGGCCGTCGCGTCTCGCGCTGGCGCGCGCCCCGACAACGGCTCCGCGCCGGCGGGCCTGCGCGACCTGCCGCTGGCGGCGCTGGTCGAGCAACTGTCGGCGAAGCACGCCGTGGATGCCGCCCTGGTCAAGGCGGTGATCGAGGTCGAATCCAGGGGCAACCCCGCCGCCGTCTCCGCCAAGGGCGCCACCGGCGTCATGCAGTTGCTGCCGTCGACCGCGGCCATGTACGGCGTCACCGAGCTGTCCGATCCCGCGCAGAACATCGAGGCCGGAGTCCGCCACCTGAAGTATCTGCTCGACCTGCACGGCGGCAACGTGGCGCTGGCGCTGGCCGCCTACAACGCCGGCGAGGGCGCCGTGGCCAGGCACGCCAGGCGCATCCCGCCGTACCGCGAAACCATGCTCTACGTGCCGGCCGTGCTCGCCCGCATGCAATCCAGCCGCAACCAGGCCAAGCCGTGAAGGACGCCATGAAAGACGCCACGAGAGCCGCCATGAATACGCATCCGCACCGCCACCCCGGCGCCGGCTTCACGCTGCTCGAATTGTTGATCGTGGTGGTCATCATCGGGCTGCTCGCGGCCTACGTCGGGCCGAAGTACTTCTCGCAGCTCGGCAAGTCCGAGCGCACCATCGCCAAGGCGCAGATCGACGCGCTGGAGAAGGCGCTCGACACCTATCGCCTGGACGTAGGGCGCTATCCGAGCACAGAGGAAGGCCTCGTTGCGCTGGTGAGCAAGCCGGGCGGCGGCTCGCAGTGGAACGGCCCGTACCTGAAGAAAGCGGTCCCCGCCGATCCGTGGGGACACCCGTATCAATACAAGTCGCCCGGCACCGCCGGCGAGATCGAGATCCGCTCGTTCGGCAAGGACGGCCAGGCGGGCGGCACCGGCGACAACGCCGACATCACCAACTGAAGACGGAACGGAACACCGCAGCAGGGCATGCACCGGGCGCCTTGCCAGACAAGAAAACAAAGCGCCGCGCGTGGGCAACGGCGAGCCAGCCGTGCCCAACTGAGCTCGCGGCGACAGGGGAACACAGGGCCACCGGCAACGCCGGGGCGCCTGCCGCAAGACGCGGCGGAACGGGTCCGGCGCGAAGACAAAGACAAACCCTAGCGGGTCGGGGGTGACATGAAGCCAACCATATCCAGTTTCCACAAGGGCAGCCGGTATTGCCTCCGGCCGGCGGCGAACGCGCACTGGCGCGCGGGATGCGCACGCACCGTCCCGGCGGGACGCGCGTGCATGCCCGCCAGCAAGGCACGCTGCTAGGCACGCCGCCCTGCACCGCGCGCCAATGCGCGGCGCAGGCAAGGCTGTCCAGGCGTCGAGGCGCGCCGAGCCCCGGGGAACCCCGCGTTCCCCGCTGGCCAGGCACCGCCGGTACCGGAAGTCGTGGAGACAACACCATGCAGTTTGATGTGCGCGCCCTCTCAGCGGACCACCTGATGGTCCGCCTGCGGCTTGACGCCCGTGACGAAGCGGACGTGCGCAGCCAGGTGGAGGCGCGCGGGCTCTATCCCGCTGCCGTCATCCCGGTGCGCGCGCACGCGGGCGGGCCGCGCCTGCCCGGCCGGCGCGGCCGCTTCTCGGTGGCGCTGTTCAGCCAGGAACTGCTGGCCCTGCTCAATGCCGGGCTGAGTCTCGTGGAATGCCTCGAAGCGCTGCAGGAGAAGGAAGGCAATGCGGCATCGGCCGATATCCTCGCGCAGTTGCTGGCCGGGCTGCGCGAAGGCAAGCGCTTCTCGCGGGTCCTGGCCGAGCGGCAAGGCGTGTTCCCCCCGCTCTATGTTGGCATCGTGCAGGCGGCGGAGAACACCAGCGACCTGCCGCAGGCACTGGGCCGCTACGTGGACTACCAGCAGCGCCTGGACGCCGTGCGCGGCAAGCTGACCAGCGCCGCGATCTACCCGGTGATCCTGCTGATCGTGGGCGGCGCCGTGAGCGCGTTCCTGATCGGCTACGTCGTGCCGCGCTTCGCGGAGGTGTACCAGGGCGCGGGACGCAGCCTGCCGTGGCTGTCGCAGCAACTGCTGGCCTGGGGGCAGTTCGCCGGGCGCCACGGCACGCTGCTGGCGCCGGCGGCGCTGCTCGGCGCCGCGGCGCTGTGGCTGGGGGCGCGCCGGCTGCTGGCCCGCCACGGCATCGCCGCCCTGCTGGCATGCCTGCCCGGCCTCGGCGAATGCGTGCGCATCGTCGGGCTCTCCAGGCTCTACCTGACGCTTGGCATGCTGCTCGAGGGCGGCATCAACATCGTCGCCGCCATCGACACCGCGCAGGCGATGGCCGCGCCGGGCGTGCGCGGCAATCTCGGCGCGGCGCGGCTGGCCATCCAGTCCGGGCTGCCGCTGTCCGAAGCCTTCGAGGCACAGGGACTCACCACGCCCGTCTCGCTGCGCATGCTCCGTGTCGGAGAGCGCAGCGGCGAGCTGGGCGCCATGCTGACGCAGTCCGCCAATTTCTACGACGGCGAAATCGGCCGGTGGATCGAGCGCTTCATGCGGATGTTCGAGCCGCTGCTGATGGCCGCCATCGGCCTGATCGTCGGCACCATCGTCGTGCTGCTCTATATGCCGATCTTCGACCTTGCCGGGGGCCTGACATGAACGCGAACGCCGATCCGCAGATCGTCATCGATGCGGCGCTGCTGCAGCAGGCGCGCAGGCAGGCGCAACGCTCGCAGCGCCCGCTCATCAGCGAGCTCGAAAGCCTCACCGGGGCCGAGCCACGCGACCTCGTGCGCAGCCTGGCGCAGGCGTTCGGCCTGCAGGTGCTGGAGACCGCGCAGATGCTCGCGCTGGCGCCGGTCTTCGACAAGCTGCCGCTGTCCAAGGCCATGCAGCGCCGCTGCGTGCTGCTGCGCGACGACGGCGGCCACAGCGTGGCGGTGATCGCCGACCCGTTCGATACCGACCTGCACACGTGGCTCGAGGCGCGCGCAGGCATGCCGGTCGAGTACCGGCTCGCCTTGCAGGCCGACATCCAGGCCTACCTGTCGAAGCAGGAAGAGACCGTGCGCGCGGTGGACGCCATCGTCGGCAGCGCCGACGGCGAGGCGCACGGCAGCCGCACCGCCGCCGTGCTGTCGTTCGCCGCGCTGTCCGAGGCGGCCAGCCCGGCGGTCAAGCTGGTCGACTCCACGCTCTACGACGCGCTCAAGGCCGGCGCCTCCGACATCCACCTCGAGTGCACCGCGCAGGGCCTTGCCGTGAAATACCGCATCGACGGCGTGCTCGACCATGCCGCGACCGCCCATGGCGTGGAAATCGCCGAGCAGGTGATCTCGCGCCTGAAGATCATGGC
>NZ_JBFTND010000276.1:0-10553 GCF_056397305.1 Cupriavidus sp. 05N40 | reverse complement strand
GCCAAGAGTCACCCAACCATCCGCACTCTTGTACGCATTGAAGGGAGAGAATCGCATGATTCGGTTACCCTGCTGAAACGAAAGGCCCAGCTCGCGATAGCAATCGAGCGGCTCGTCCAGGATCAAGGACAGCAGGCAGTCGGCCATGGAAACATCCACAGACTGTCCTGCACCGGTTTGCTGGCGGTAGTTCAATGCCGCCACAACTCCGAATGCCGCGAAAAGGCCCGCGATCGCGTCCGAAAGCGGAGACCCTGTTTTCGTTGGCCCGGCGTCCGGTTGTCCCGTAATGCTCATTAGGCCAACGGCCGCTTGGACCATCAGATCATAAGCCTTGAGATGCTTTGCGGGTCCAGTAGACCCATATCCGGTCAGAGAGCAATAGACGACGCCTGGATTGACCTCGCGGAGCACTTCATAGCCGATGCCAAGTCGATCCGCGACTCCCGCGCTGAAATTTTCGACCACGACATCAGCGTTCCTGACCATGCGCATGAACAACTCCCTGCCCTCGGCATTCTTCAGGTTCAGGGTCGTAGACTTCTTTGATCGAGCCCGCTTGAGGTACGCGATGCCCATGTCAAGCTCTGAGCGCCGTTCGAATGAAACTCCTTGAGGGYCGGCGAAGGGCGGAGAAAACGCGGTTGGATCTCCGATCTCCGGATCGTCGATCTTTATGACTTCCGCTCCCAACCCGGCGAGGAAGAGCGTGCATTGAGGGCCGGAAAAGAACCTGGTGAGGTCAAGTACTTTGATGCCTTCGAGAATCCGTTTAGTCATGGGATACCGTTTGCCTGTTTAGATGCATGGGAAGTCTAGGCATGCAACGGGGTACCCGGCCAATAGGACTTTGTGGTAGCGGTATTGCGATTCCGTATGGCTATTCAATTTTCGAGGCGCCGGGCCATTCGCCTTCGGCCACCAGCTTCAGCGCAGTCTCCCGAATTAGTTCCATGATCCGGCGAGCCGCCGAACTTAACGGCATGATGTCGAACGTGCATAACGAAAGTCGCCGATGCAACGCCGCGTCGGTGATTCGCTGAATTGTCAATCCCTGGGTGCCTCCGGGGATCGAAGGCGACAAAATAGTCGACCCTACGCCACTTGCCACGACAGCGCGGATGGTGGCAAGTGAGTCCAGCTCCGCCAAAACAACGGGCTTTTCCCCCGCTGCTTCGAACGCTTCGTCAATGATTTGACGCGTGATGTTGGACCGACCAGGGAGTATTAGCGGTCGCTTTGCCGCTTCGGCGATGGTGACCTCCTCAGGCGGCGTACTGCCAGGCAGCTGGCAGGAAAGCAAAAGCAGGCGCTCGATGAGAAGCGGGGTAACCTCAAGGTGAGCGCCAAGTCTTGTTTCACATACCGCCCCCGAACCGTCCACGCGTTCGAACAAGAGGCTCATCTCGATCCGGCCGTTTACTACCAGTTCTTGTAGGTGCCCGCTCAGGCTCTCGGTGATCTGTAACTGAATATCGGGATACTGCACGGCTGATGCAGCGAGGAGTCTGGGCGCGAGGATGGTTGCGGCACTGGTCGGTAGGCCGACAGATACCTTCCCTTGCGGGTGCTCGCCCGCGTGCTGAACGTCACTTTTCATGAGATCGGCCTGGCGCAGCATCGCCCGGGCGTGGCGATAGAACACCTCTCCCGCCTCAGTTGCGACCACGCCGCGAGCGCTCCTGGCCAGCAACCTCACTCTCAGTTCGTCTTCGAGCTTGGCGATTTGCTGGCTGAGCGCCGGCTGGGCGGTGTAAAGATCGGCAGCCGCGCGTGACACGCTACCGAGCTCGACGATTCGTACGAAGTACTTTAGTTGTCGGAATTCCATAGCAGATTGTATAGCGTGGCGCCCATCGTGGGACTGCCATAAGTTTTTGACATGCCCCAAGCGGGACACAGTATTGGCGCGACGATCGTGACATTTCTAAGATGGCTCCATCAGTAACGAACCACCTTATCGAGATGATCGATCTTTACTTCTGGAGCACGCCGAACGGCTACAAGGTCTCCATCCTCCTTGAAGAACTGGCGATGCCCTACAGCGTCATACCGGTGCACATTGGCAAAGGTCAGCAGTTTGCACCAGAGTTTCTCGAGGTCAGCCCAAACAACAAGATTCCCGCCATTGTCGATCATGAAGGTCCTGACGGGCAGGCCATTGCGATGTTCGAGTCGGGTGCCATCATGATGTACTTGGCCGAAAAGAGTGGCTATCAGTTTAYGCCACAGGACACCCGGAAGCGATACGAGGTCCTGCAGTGGCTGATGTTCCAGATGGGCGGCGTCGGGCCCATGCTCGGCCAGGCACATCACTTCCGAAAGTATGCACCTGAGAAGATCGACTACGCCATCGATCGCTACACAAACGAGGCACGTCGTCTCTATACCGTCATTGACCGTCGACTCGCCGAGTCCGAATACCTCGCGGGCGACTACTCGATTGCCGATATGGCGACCTATCCCTGGCTGCGCGCACACAAATGGCAGGGCCAGGATATTGCGGATTATCCCAATCTCGAACGTTGGTACCAAGCAGTGCGTCAGCGTCCGGCCGTTCAGCGTGGGGTCGCCGTGCTGGCTGAGAAGGTCGACAAGACCGGTGCAAAGCCAAGCGGTGATCGGTGGGACAACTTGTTCGGCAAGAATCAGTTCAACTCGAGATAGGAGAAAGCTACCGTGCCACATACCAATACTCCAATGCTCACCGGATTTCGTGTGCTGGACATTACCCAGATCGTCGCTGGACCGACCTGTACCCGCATCCTCGCCGAAATGGGCGCAGAGGTTGTCAAGCTTGAACTTGCCCCCTTCGGCGACAGAACCCGTATTGGTGGGTTGCGTAGTCAGCAACCGGAGCACAAGCGCTGTTCCCAAAGTACCTATTTCGTTCAGCACAATCATTCAAAGAAGAGCCTTGCACTGAATCTCAAGAGTGCCAAGGCGCGAGAGCTGATTCTTAGGATGATCACGGAGTTTGATGTTCTCGTCGAGAATTTCTCCCCGGGCGTTATGGACCGTTTCGGGCTTGGATACGAGGTATTAAAGAAGATCAATCCTGACCTCGTGATGTGCTCCATCTCTCTTGCAGGACAAAAGGGTGTCCTGGCGAATAAGCCGGGATACGACTATGTCGCGCAGGCATATGCAGGTATCACGGACCTCATTGGCGAGGCCGAGGGAAGTCCCGCGCTGATCACGATGGCCATCGGGGATGCATCTACCGGTGTTGCCGCCGCCATGGCCGTCGGCTTTGCGTTGCTGCATCGCGAGCGGACAGGGGAGGGGCAATACATTGAGACATCGCTGCTCGATACGTACTTCAATATGCATGAAGTAGCCATTCCTCGCGTCAGCCTTAGGAAAGGCTACGAGCCCACGCGAACCGGTTCACAACACCCCGATGGAGGCCCGACGGGCATCTTTCGCTGTGGTGATGGCACGTACCTGACGTTGGCCACGCTCCCGCACYAGTGGGAACAGTTCGTATCCGCCTTAGGACGTCCGGATCTATTGACTGATCCGCTATTTTCCAGCGCTGCGCTCCGCCGTGACAACAACGAGCAGCTCAAAGAGATTCTGGAATCGTGGCTTAGTATGTTCCCTTCCAGAGACGCTGCAATAGATGCCTTGGAGCGCGAGCGGATTCCGTGCGCGCCGGTTCTAAGTCTTCGGGAAGCCATGAGCCATCCTCACTTGCAGGAGCGCGGTGTGGTTCGAACGGTGCGTGACCCGTACGTTGGAGATTTCCAGATTCCCGGCCCTCCGGCGCGGTTTTCCGCATGGGAGTATCCCGCCTCACTGAAGGCCGACTTGCTAGGGGAGCACAACGAACAAATTCTGAAGGACTTTGCGGGACTTGGAGAGGATGAAATTAGTGCCTTGTATGCCGAAGGAGTGCTTGTGCGAGACAAACTACTTGATCCATTGAGTGCGCCAATGGCAGAGGCGGAGATTGCGAGATAACCCCGGCGGATGACAGCATGGAAACCTTCGATTTGTTTGTTATCGGCGCCGGTTCTGGTGGCGTCAGGGCAGCACGTACGGCGGCAGCCCTGGGAGCCCGGGTCGCGATTGCAGAAAAGTCGCGCGTAGGCGGCACCTGTGTGATCCGCGGATGCGTGCCGAAGAAGCTCATGGTTACGGCCAGTCGATATCGGTCAGAAGCCAGAGACGCCATTGGATTTGGGTGGAACATCGAGAGTCAGGGACACAACTGGGCGGCTCTCGTAAACGGCATTGCCGATGAGGTAACCCGCCTCGAGAACCTGTACAGGAAGGGCTTAGATAGCAGCCAGGTCACGATCTTCGATGAAAGCGCGTCGATTGTGGACAGTGGACGAGTACGGCTTGCTTCAGGCAGGACGGTGCTGGCTACGCACATCATAGTTGCAACGGGAGCGGCGCCGGCGCATTTGGACTTCCCCGGTGCGGAACATTGCATCACATCAGATGACGTCTTCGCACTCCCAGAACTGCCGGCACGCGTCGCCATTATTGGTGGTGGCTACATCGCGTTTGAGTTTGCGGGGATCTTTAAGGGGCTGGGTGCCGATGTCGAGGTGCTTCACCGAGGTGCGACCGTGCTCCGAGGATTCGACGAAGATCTGCAGGCGGGTGTTATTGACGCGTACCGTGAGCAAGGCATCCGAATTCGATTGAACCGCTCGGTTCGGTCTATCTGCGCGTTTCCCGAAGGCTACCGCCTGACGGATCATGCTGGCGAAATCCTCGATTGCGATGTTGTGCTGAACGCAACTGGCCGCGTGCCCAATACCGCTGGCGCAGCAGGCGTGCTTGTGAAAAAACCGGGCGGTGCCATTGCAGTGGATGACCGATACGCAACGTCACTAGACAACGTATATGCCATTGGGGATGCGATTGGGCAGTTGAACCTAACGCCGGTCGCAATACGGCAGGGCCAGTGGCTCGCCGAGTCTCTGTTCGGTTCGACCCTGTCCTGCCCACCGGACTTCGGGCTGACGCCCACGGCCGTATTTTCCACGCCGGAGATCGCTTGTGTGGGAATGAGCGAGCGGCAAGCGCGCACTGCGTTTCCCGACATCATGGTCTACCTCACCAATTTCCGGCCGATGCGTGCGGCTCTCGCTAGAAGTTCTGAGCGCGTGATGATGAAACTGGTCGTCGACGGGAGCAGTGACCGGGTACTCGGCATACATATGCTCGGCCGTGATGCCGCAGAAATCATTCAAATGGGAGCTATATCGCTTCAGAATGGCATCACCAAGCGCGAATTTGATCAGACCGTCGCGCTTCATCCCAGCGTTGCTGAGGAGTTCGTCACCATGCGAAATCGTGACTAAAGACGTCACGGGGTGGCAGAAAAAATAGTCAATACAAAAAATATCTAATATTAGGAGACAGATCATGAAATACCTCGCCGCACTCGCCATAGGATGGGTGGCATGCAGTTCTTCGTTTGGAGAATCATTTCCTGCCCGGCCGCTAACATTGGTTGTACCGTTTTCACCAGGGGGCCCCACCGACGTGGTGGCGCGACATTTAAGTGCTGCGATGGGGCGCTCTCTCGGACAATCTGTGATTGTCGAGAACCGCGCAAGCACTGGCGGCATTGTTGGTTCGGAAGCTGTTGTGCGAGCCGAGCCGAATGGATACACGCTTCTGATTCACAACATCGGGATGGCCACGTTGCCATCGTTGTCGAAGAAGCTCCGCTTCGACCCGACCAAAAACTTCGAGTACATCGGTCTCGTCGCCGACGTTCCGATGACGCTTATTGCGCGTCCCGATCTCGCTCCTTCAGGTTTCGGCGAATTGCGATCCTATATCGCTAAGAATCAACGGAAGATCAATCTCGCCAATGCGGGGATTGGTACGGCGTCTCACCTTTGCGGGCTGATGCTGATGAGTCAGCTTCACGCCGCCATGACCAGCATTCCCTACAAAGGGGCGGCTCCGGCAATGGTTGACATCCAAGGTGGTCAGGTCGATCTCCTCTGCGATCAGGTCACAACAACGTTGCAGCCGATCAACACCGGACGTGTGAAGGCATACGGCAGCACTACGGCATCGCGACTCGCGGCACTGCCAGAGCTTCCGACGCTGCGAGAGCAGGGCCTGGGCGAGTTCGAGGTGACAGTGTGGCACGGAGTCTACGCGCCAAAAGGCACACCAAAACCGGTGGTAGCGAAGCTGGTCAAGGCATTGCAGGAGGCTGTGACAGATCCGGCGTTTCGCGAAGGTATGCAGAAGCTCGGCGCAATACCGGTCTCAGTTGATCGAGCCACACCAGAGGCTCTAGCGTCGAAATTGCGAAATGAGATCGCGAGGTGGACGCCGGTCATCATCCAAGCAAATGCGTTCATTGACTAGCCGTAAGCGCGCGATGCGGCGAAAGCGGACGGCGGCTTCAGGAATTGAGGAGACGAGATATGAGTGACGTCGAAGTCAGTACGCAGTGGACGTGGGCCAGCGTAGTACGACGTATTGCAATGGAGGCCGCCGCTCGGATGCTCTTCAAGCAAGACGCGCGGGACAGGGCAATTGGTGCTGCCGTCGCGGAGTATGCATGGGACTTGCGGGCGGCAAGGGAATGTCGTGGGACGCTCATGGAGGTTGAGTCCACTTGGATTCCGCCAGGCAAGGAACAATTGACGTGGGACGCGTCCGAAGAAATTCTGGATGCTGTAGCGGCTGCTCTGAATGACTACCGCAAGAATGGTCATGATGCTGATTAACGCTGTTCCTTAGATCATCGCTGCGGTAATGATGCCGGCCCGCCATAGTGCTTTGGATCGTGGCACATGTGAGCTTAGCGGAACTCGCGTGAGGCTCGGGGAGACCTGTGCCGAAGAAGGCAATGGCCGTTGCGCCATGTTGCGAAGTGAGGAAAATTATCTATCACAAATGCACTGCGCGCCGAGCAGAGCAGAGCGTACAAACCGCGTGTGCCAAACAGTTGAACACTACGGCCCTTCTTCCGGGGCCTCGATTGGCGGCCGGCGCTCGATCTCCGGATCGTAAGCCTATCGACACAGACTCCCTGGTCAGCACGCCGAGTGCGGCGCCGGTGAGTCGCCTCGGATCATTCCCCGATCCGTTCAGATTCCCGCATATCAGAATTGCCACGCAATTTCGCGCGGCGGTTGGCGTTGTGTCCAGGTTATCTTGCCCGCATTGTCCGTCGACCCCTCATGCGGTTTCAATTCGAAAATTAGAGATGTGCTGCGGATCCGTGCACATCTTCGCCAAAAGGCTTGCGTCAGTTCCAGTGCGTAAGGCGCCATTTTCCCCAATGCGGGAGTGCTCTCGGCTTACGCATCACATCTGCCATGTGCAGTGGACAATATATGCAAATAACGCAATCATAATTAGAAATAGTTTATTCTTGTAATGAATGACGGCTCGCCCCTATGCTTCCCCTACCGACACAACGATGTTTGATAGGAGTCAGAGCAATGAGCGCTGTAGAGCAAGAAGGGGCGGTTGTGAGCCGCATGCCGGCTGGCGTGGACCTGGTCGAATACTATTACGAGCGCGGTTTCAGCGACGGACTGCCGGTCGTTCCACCGACGCAGGAGAAGATTGATGAGATCGTCGCGCGCCTTGGCGGCGATCCAAAATTTGTCGAAGCTCGCATTGCGCCGCGCTGGGGCGAGCTGACGCGCGAAGTGCTGGCCATCAACATGGTAATGGCCGGCTGCAAGCCCGAGTACACGCCGGTGGTGCTGGCAGCGGTGAAGGCGCTGATTGATCAAGCCTTCAACCTTAACGGCGTGCAAGCGACTACCCATGTCCCCGGCGATCTGGACAAGAGCACGCTGGGCCATCCTGGCAAGTACACCTACTGCGTCGCCGAGAACGAAGCTCAAAGCCCCCTCGCACCGTATCACGTGGAACACGGCTACAAGCCGGAAGATTCGACGGTGTTCGTGATGGCCGCCGAGGCGCCGCACAGTGTAACCAACCATATCTCCAATGATCCGGAGGGCATTCTGGACACCATGTGTTCGGCGATGAGCACGATCGCCTCCAACAGTGCAGTGCTCGGCGGGCATATTGCGGTGGTCCTTGGGCTCGAGCACGCTCAGACCATCGGCAAGTACGGCTGGTCGCGCGCCGATGTCCGGAACTACCTGTTCCACAACCACGGCAACCGGTTTGTCGACCTGGCCTATGGTCATCGCTACGGCAAGGTCTACAACCGCAATCTGCCGAAATACTACAAGCGCAAAGACGAAACGCGCATCCCGATCATCCACAGCCCCGACAACATTCATTTGTTCGTGATGGGTGGTGAAGCCGGACGGTTCTCCGTGCTGATCCCTGGCTGGGGCCACATGAGCACGCCTGTTCTGCGAGCCGTTGAAGGCAGTGGTGCCGGCGACAACGGCGCCGAATGTGTCGGCGGTGCCTGCGCACTCTGATCCCCACACGCGACCGCCGCAAGAAAACTAGGAGATTTCCATGTTGATGAAGAGTGAAGAATCTACCGTCGAAGTGTTCGACCCGCGCGGTGCGCTGCGTTTCGACGATGCCCCCGTGTCCGAGCGTAAGAAGTCGTTGAAGAAGCTGCGTCTGGGCATCCTGGACAACTCGAAGTGGAACGCCAACAAGCTGCTGCGAGGCGCTGCGGCAGCGCTCGGCGAGGACATCGATTTCGCCGCGGTGAACTACTACGTCAAGCACAGCTTCTCGAAGGACGCCACGCCGGAACTGATTGCGCAGATCGCTGCCGAGAACGATGTGGTGCTGACTGCGATCGGCGATTGCGGCTCGTGCTGCTCGGCATGCATTCGCGACTCGATCGCGCTGGAAAAGCTCGGTGTTCCGAGCGCGGCGATCATCACGACCGAGTTCGTCCGTGAGACAGAACTAACCCGCCAGGCGGTCGGCATGAAGTCGCTGGAGCCGGTAGTGGTCTCCCACCCGGTCAGCTCCATCACGCAGGAAGAAGTCGCGCACCGCGTCGCGCAGATCAAGGAGCAAGCGCAGCAAGTGTGGCTCGGCACCAAGGAACCGCTGAAAACCAAAGTCGAGCTTCACTAATCATGAACGAAACCGTCCAAAGTTCCGGCATGCAGGACATCGAAGCATTGCTTGCGCAAAGCGATTCGCCTGTTCTCGTGGATTGCTATAGCCCGGATTGCAAGCCGTGTGCGGCCCTTGCCCCAGTGCTCGACGACGTCGCTGGAGCGATGGACGGGCGCATGATCGTGGAGAAGGTCGATGTGGTGGCAAATCCAGACGTTGCTGCCCGCTTCGGTGTCCGCGGTGTGCCGACCCTTCTGCTCTTCCAGGACGGTGCGCTCAAGGCCACGCGTACCGGTGCCGCGTCCCGCACGCAACTGGTCACTTGGCTTGCCGGCCAGCAGGTCTTTTGAGCCATGAGCGCGCACTTCAGTTGGGAAGATCCCTTGCTGCTGGAGGCTCAGCTAACGGGAGAAGAGCGCGCGGTTACTGACGCCGCGCGCGACTACGCGCGCGGTCGCCTTGCGCTGCGCATCCAGATGGCCTTTCGCACCGAGGAAGCGGACCCGGTTCTTCGGGGAGATGGGCCCGGACGGCTCGCAACATGTTTGGCGGCAATCGCATCAGCGACGAGTTCTGCATCGCGCGCCACATGTTGAACCTTGAGGTCGTCAATACCTGCGAGGGCGCCTACGACATCCATGCCCTGATCCTGGGTCGGGCGATGACCAGTCTTACCGCATTCTGATTGGAGGCTACGGAGCCATGGGAGCACTGTCTCATCTGCGTGTGTTGGATCTTTCACGCGTACTTGCGGGACCCTGGGCGAGCCAGATTCTCGCCGATCTTGGCGCGGAAGTCATCAAGGTCGAAAGGCCGGACACCGGTGATGACACGCGCTCTTGGGGGCCACCATGGGTGAGCTCTCCGGAGTGGAGCAACAACGAGCGCCAGTCAGCATACTTCGCTGGCGCAAACCGGAACAAACAGTCTGTCGCCGTTGATTTGAGCCATCCCCGAGGCCAGGCAATGGTGCAGGCATTGGCCGAGCACTGCGATGTGGTAGTTGAGAACTTCAAGGTCGGTGGCCTGAAGCAGTACGGCCTCGACTATGAATCGCTCCGCGAGATCAATCCAAGAATTGTCTACTGCTCGATCACTGGATTTGGGCAAACCGGTCCGTATTCGCACCGTCCAGGCTACGACTTTCTGGTGCAGGGCATGGGTGGCTTGATGAGCATCACAGGTCGGCCCGATGGCGAGCCTGGCGAAGGGCCGCTTAAAGTGGGCGTGGCGCTGACTGACATCATGACCGGTCTCTACGCCACGATTGGCATTCTCGCAGCCCTCGCACACCGCGAAACCTCGGGGCGTGGCCAGTATGTTGACGCGGCCCTGCTGGATGTCCAGGTTGCCTGCCTGGCGAATCAGGCCATGAACTTTCTGGCAAGCGGGGCCCAACCGCCGCGCCTGGGAAACGGACATCCAAATATCGTTCCCTACCAGGATTTCAGTACCGCCGACGGCCACATCATCATCACCGTAGGTAACGAAGGCCAGTTCGCCAGGCTCTGTGAGGTACTTGGGCAGCCCCTGTGGAC
>NZ_JBFTND010000275.1:0-8048 GCF_056397305.1 Cupriavidus sp. 05N40 | reverse complement strand
GGGGTAACCCTGTATGGTGTAGCCGATCAGTACATGGAGTACGTCAATACCGGTGCGAGCCATGTTGCGCGCGTGGAAGACGGCGGCCTGTATCAGTCGCGCTGGGGCCTGCGTGGCAAAGAGGAACTGGGGAAGGGCGTATCCGCGGTCTTCACGCTGGAGACCGGCCTCGCACTTGACAGCGGCACAGCGCAGCAAGGTGGTCGTCTGTTCGGGCGCCAGGCCTGGGTCGGTCTGAGCAGCAACGAATGGGGCGCGGTGACACTCGGCCGCCAGAACACGCCGATCTACTACATCGAGGGGCAGGCATCGGCCTTCGGCTTCTCGCCATATGGTCCCTTGGGACGCCTGCAGAATAGCGGTCCTGCTGGCAGTAGCTTGACCGCACGTGCCGACAACTCTATCCGGTACGAGAGCCCGGAGCTTGGCGGGCTGCAGGGGAGCGCCATCTACTCGTTCGGCGCTGAACGGACCGACGCCCCACGTGATGCCGACACGTTGGCGGCCGGCAGCCTTACCTATTCGCGCGGTCCCCTGTGGCTGGGCGTCGCATACGAACGCACCTACAGCATTAGTGCCGTGGCGGGTGCCGATCGGGACGAGCGCGCACTTGGCGCCACCTATGAATTTCCCTTGGTGAAGCTGTTTGCGAACGTGCGCCAAGCTACGCGTTGGGTACCTGGGCAATCTACCCTCAAGGACCGCGGATTCCATATTGGCGCCACCATTCCTGTGGGCGGAGCTGGCCTGGTGCTGCTGGCGTATGGCTTTCAAGAATCGGTGGGCACACCGAATCGTGGGCAGCAGGCCTCGATCGGCTACCAGTACGCCATGTCGAAGCGCACTACGCTCTATGCCAACGCAAGCAAGATCTGGAATACGAATCTTGCAAACTACACGTTCTCCAACATCCCGAACGGGGTCACTGCGACCAGCGTGAGCGATCCGCGCGGGGTCATGATGGGCATGCGGCACCTCTTCTGATCCAGGCCGTCAGGCCGGCACTGGCGCCGGCCTGATACGGTGCCTCGAAGAGACATCAATCATAGGAAAATCATGAAGCTTCCCGGTATCGCCTTGGTCTTGGGCATGCACTTTATCTGCGCGTCGGTCGCGTCTGCGGCAGACACGACACAGTTGCAGACCCTTAGCGCGGACGCAGCGGTTCGGCTTACGGATGCCGCCAGTCGCTTTGCCAAGGACCGAAAACTAGCTGTCAGCATTGTCATAGTCGACGCTTCCGGCCATTTTCTAAGCGGCGTAAGAATGGACGGGGCGCCGTTTGCGACGTTTGATGTCGCACGCGGCAAGGCAATCGCTTCAGCAGCGACTGGTGGAGTGTCTGGAGCCGAGCTTGTAAAACGATATCAGGCAAACCCCATCGTTTTCGGCCAGATGAGCTCCCTTGTGTATGGCGGACCGGTCTTCCCGTCGCAAGGGTCCCTGGGTGTATATGTTGAAGGCCGGTTTGTCGGCGCAATCGGAGTCAGCGGCGGGCCCTCGGATGCGGACGAAGAGGTCGGGCGCCGCGGCTTGGCAGCAATCGGTGCCACCGAGGCCCCCTGATCTGATAGCCTGCCCCGAGCAACTCGGGGCACGTGACATATTGCGTCAGTTACAGGCCGTGGCGCTGGATCAGGAATCGCTCGATCCGCGTAGCAAGGTCCACTGGGGCTTCATCCATCGGATAGTGTCCGGCGTTTTGTATGACATCGATGGTCAGATCGCGAAACGCCTTCCCGTACGTCTGTGCCATGACATCAGTGGTCAGCGACGGGTCATGCTCACCCACCAGCAACAGCGTTGGGATGCTGGTGCCCGCAATGTCTGCAGAGAGATCGGTGTCCGCCCAGGCCCGGAAATAAGCGGCAAAGGCGTTGACATCGGCATGCCGCGTTGAAGCGCGGGCCATCCTGTCCACCCAGTATCGGCTCAGACGATCGCCGGTCGAATGGTTGAGGACAGCGGCTCGTGCTTCCAGTTCGTTCGCGGCGCGCTCGAACAGGGCGCGTGTCGGCGCGTCGAACGGTGTCGGTGTCGGCGGCACCGGAGCAATGCCAACCATAGCTTGGACCCGGGTGGGGGCCAGCAAGGCGACGCCTTGCATGGCCTTGCCTCCCATGGAATGACCGATCAGCGAAAAGCGATGCCAACCCAGCTCGTCGCCCAAGTTCAACACGTCCGTGGCGATCTCCTGCAAGTCAAACCTGCCCAACATGTTCTGCCGGGTCCCATAGCCTCTGTAGTCGATGAAGGCGTAGGTGAATCGCTCGACGTCGAGTACATCTACCAGGGGCCCCCAGCCTCGTGCATGACCGAACCACCCATGCAGGGCGATAACATGGTTTGGGCCGTGGCCGATGGAGACCACATCTTTTTTCTCGGTGTGAAGCATTACGTTTCCTCCCCTTATCGATGGGCGTCCATATTGCATGACGGCCGGCGTCACCAGCGATCCGCCTGCAAGTTCTCGGACCATCCGGTAAGAACCTGTCCATGCGGCATGCGGCAGTGGCCGGCGGATGTATCGGAGCCGCAGAACGGAGGACGTTTTGGTAAACGGCTCCCCAAATTGGGAAGCGACTTCTGCTCGAATCAGTAGAGTACGAATCGGGCAAACGCAGCCGCCCACGTACAGAGATTCACGAGGAGATAAGAGTCAATGCCAAGTCGAACGTCTTCAACATTTCGCACCGCACCCATGAAGAAAACCAAGCGTGTCGCCGTCGTTGCTGCGGTGATCGCGACACTGTCGGCGGCGATCGCCGGGACGTGGGCTGGCGCCGCCAGTGCGGCATCGGCTGACCCCAGCGCACAGGCCAACTGGAAGCCGTCGAAGCCCATGGTCTTCATCGTGCCGTTTCCGCCGGGCGGCATCAATGACGTACTGGCCAGGACGGTGGCACAGCGCCTGTCGACCACGCTGGGACAACCTGTCGTCGTGGAAAACAGGCCAGGTGCGAGTGGCAACATTGGTGCGGAAGCGCTGGTACGCGCTGCGCCAGACGGCCACACCATTGGCATTCTGAACAGCATTCATGCTGTCAATGCGGCGTTCTATCGAAAGCTTCCGTATGACGTGACGCGCGACGTGCTGCCTGTCGCGCCGCTGGGCGAATCACCGCTGGTGCTCGTCACGAATCCAAACACGCCTTACAAGTCTGTCCCTGAGTTGATTGCCTACGCCAAGGCCAACCCCGGCAAGATCAACTACGGCGGCCCGGCCAGCTATCCGCTCGAAATGATCAAGACGATGGCCGGGGTCGACATTACCAATATTCCCTACAAGGGCAGTGGCCCGACGATCAACGACATGATCGCTGGTCACATTGACCTGGCGACGGGCCCTCTGCTTGAGTACATTCCGCATGTGAAATCGGGCAAGCTGAAGATGTTGGCCGTGGGTGCCGCGAGTCGTCTCAAGACGTTGCCAGGGGTGCCGACAGTAGCAGAGAGTATTCCCGGCTACGACATCACAGTCTGGTATGGCGTATTTTGCCCCAAGGGCACGCCGGCACCGGTGGTGGATACCCTGCGGTCCGAGATTCGCGCGATCATGAACGATCCTGCTATCCGCGCAAAGATGGAAGGCTTGAGCGTCGACACCGCCTTCAGTCAGGCCGGCGTGGCCGGGCTGACTACGCGACTGACGCGCGAGACGCAGCGCGCGCATCAGATCGTAGCCAAGACCGGTGGATATCTGAACTAGACAGGGCGACGACCCTGTTGCGAGGAGCTCAGACGTGAAACTTCCCATGGTTCGCCGGCGGCTGATTGCCTGCACGCTGGCGTTGTGCGCGCTGGCCTTGCCGTCGCTCGCTCAAGCGGCGTCGGAATCGAGCGACGCGTCACCCGCGCGGCTCGTGGTCGAGCAGGTATGTGCCGCGTGCCATGGCATCACTGGCCAGAGCACCGGGAAAGGCTATCCGAGTCTGGCTGGCCAGAACGAGGACTATCTGTTCAAGCAACTGCGGCAGTTCAAGGGTGGCGCCAACGGGCCGGCGCTACGTCAGGACGCCACCATGGCTGCAGTGGTCCAGAACATGAGCGACGCGCAGATGCGCGAGGTGGCGCGCTATTTCAGCCAGCAGCCGCCGGCGCACGGCCAGGCCGCCCGGCCGCAACTGGTCGAGGCCGGCAAGGCAATCTACTGGAAGGGCAATCCCGCCAGTGGACTGCCGGCTTGTGTTTCGTGCCACCGGCCCAACGGAGAGGGTATCGCGCCCGACTTTCCGCGTATTGCAGGCCAGCAGCCAGACTACGTGGTGAAGCAACTGCACGCATGGAAGTCGGGCACGCGCGGCGGGCCGGGCAAGCTAATGAGCCTGCTGGTGCCGCTGATGACCGACGAGGAAATTGTCGCGGTTGCGCAGTACTTGGCGCAGCTTCTCTAATTTGTTGCACATCGCCGTCCAGCACCGAGCTGATGCCCGGATGCCCGGATGGCTCAATGAAAGGAAATCAAAACCATGAAGATCGACAGGAGACACTGGCTCAAGGCAGCCGGCGCGCTTGGACTCGGTGCCGCTGCGCTGGAAGCGGGAGCTCAGGCGACGGCAGGGCGGAGCGTGCCGCCTGCTGCGCCAGGTACCAATGCCCTGCCCGTGATCCGGCCCGGCAAGACCCACCGGATCGAGTCCGCCAACGAAACCGTGCGCGTCGGCATTCTCGACCCAAAAGCCGCGCCCATCGCCAGCATCGATTCGGGCGATCTTGTGAAGTATCCCAATACATGGGTCAACTGGGCAAACGGGGCAGAGTATGGCATGAGCTACGAGGATCGAGAACCTGTGCGCAAGCGATTTCCGCAGGGACCGTACTCGAACATCGGACCAGTTGAAGTGCGTGGGGCGATGCCCGGCGATGTGGTGGAGTGCCGGATGGTCAAGTTGCGTCCAATTGGCTGGGGTTGGAACTCGGCGCCCAAAGGCGTCGGCGCGCTGCCGAGCGATTTTTCCAAGCCGTACCTGCGCTATTTCAAGTTCGAAGAGAACCGTCAATACACCGAGTTCGCGCCGGGCATCCGCATCAAGCTCGCGCCGTTCCAAGGCGTGATGGCCGTGCAACCGGCGGGCGACGAGYCGGTCAGTGGCATTCTCAGCGGCCCGTACGGCGGTAATCTGGTATTGCGGGAACTGGTCGAAGGGACGTCACTGTTCCTGCCCGTCCAGCGGCCAGGTGCGATGGTCTGGACTGGCGATTCGCATGCTGCGCAAGGCGACGGCGTGGTGAATCAGACCGCCATCGAAACAGCGATGGAAGACATGCAGATCCAGTACATCCTGCACAAGCAACGGCCCCTGGCGCTGCCAATGGCGGAGACGCCCAGTCACTGGATCATCCTTGGCTTCGGCAAGAACCTCGATGAGGCGCTGGTCGCGAGCCTGCGGCAGATGCTTGACTGGGTAAGCGCCGCGACCGGCATGGATCGACAAGATGTCTATTCGCTTGCCAGCATCACCTCGAATTTCCGCATCACGCAGTATTCGAACCAAACGAACAGCAACTACACTTCGATTCCTGCGAAGACCGTGCACGGCATGCTGCCAAAGGCTATCTTCGATGCCGCGATCCAGGAAAAGCTGTCACGTTCTCTACGCGGCTGAGCGCAGTGCGTGCCGGGCGTATGCCTCAGTCCGCCGCCGCACTGCCTGGTATGCCGGTGCGGCGGAACTCCGAAGGGCTGAGTCCCAGGTGTTGGACGAAGAAGCGCGTAAAATGCCCTTGCGCGCTGAATCCGAGTTGATGAGCGACGTCACCGATGGTGGCGTGCCTCTCTGCCAGTAGCTGCGTGGCGATGCCTATGCGGATCCAATCGAGATACTGTTGAGGCGAGATGCCCATGCAAGCCTTGAACTGGTGGAAGAGCCGGCTGCGGGACATGCCCACGGCGCTGGCGACCATATCAACATTAGGATTCTCGCTCGCGTGGCTCCGAATGAATTCGGTCGCACGCTTTATCCGATAGTCCAGTGGCCTCGTGTTTGCCAGCACTTCGGTCATTGACCTCCGCTGGAGATGATCGGCGGACACTTTGCGCGCCAGCTCCGCGATGGCAACCTCGCAGTCGAACGCCCCGATTCTTGCGTCGTCAGTCAAATCGCGGGCCAGGTACGTACCAAGCATCATCAGCGACGCGATGGTATCTGCATCCATTCGTACCTGCGTGTCACGGAATCGTAGCGCGATGGCTGGATTGTCCACGCCGAGCGTCCGGCCAAGCCATTCCGGGTCCAGCAGCAAAGCCAGCAATAGGGAAGGCGGTCCTTCCTTCGAACTCTTCGCGTGGGTCTCCCAAGGGTTGATTAGAAGGGCGCAGTTGTCGGTAAGCGTTGCTGGTTGATTGTCAATTTTGAAATGTGCGTCCGTGCCACCGATCTTGAAGATCAGATGAAATTCCGCATGGGCATGGGCGACCAACGGTCCCGAGATGCGATGCAGGGTGGCACGACCAAAGCCGCCGTGGACGATCCGTATCTGACGGTCTTTTTCCATTCAAGTGTCTCCTCAAACCGCCAAGAGGGCAGGCGGACAAACCGTAGACACGAAGCGCACAAATTGCTTGTGCGCCCACCACGAGCCCCCCTTTTTGGTGCAAACGTTTGCAGCGAGATTATGTCAGACCCGCGATATCGTCAAGGGAGATGTTGTTTTGTGCTTTGTCAGCCTCACGGCGCGCATTGCTATACCCAGGGAGTGCAGATACCTGCCTGGCGGGCGAGGTTCCGGAGCGCGTCTGCGGTCGCCGGCGCCAGCGCAATCCCGTTGACGCTGCGCTCCTTTGCAGCGGCATGGCCGCGCTCTCCAGGCAGCCGTGGAGGCCCCTCGGCAGAAGCGGGGAGATCGTGGATGGCAGTTGTCAGATCGGCTAGCTGCGCATGAAACACGGCTGGGTCGACCACCTGGGCGATGTCCACAACGAGCATCCACGCGTTTTGCGTGTGGCCACGCGCGGCGGTTCCGGCCTGCAGCGCCGGCGCCAGGATGGGGTGGGCGGTCAGGAGGCTGCACGCGATCTCCGCCATCAGCGCCAAGCCGGAACCCTTCGGGCCGCCAAGTGGCAGCGGGGTCGTTGCCTTGTGCGGGTCGGTGGTCGGATTGCCCATGGCGTCGATTGCCCAGCCCGGCTCAAGCGCTTGCCCGCTAGCACGTGCCTGCATCAGCTTGCCGAAAGCAATGGCACCCGACGCCATGTCGAACACGATTGGCGAGTCCAGTCCCGGGCTCGCCATTGACACTGGCGCTGTCGAGACGCCTGCCACAGCGGCGCCATGGTACGCCATGAGTGGTGCCGACGCGGCCATCGCCATGGCGAACATTCCTGCGCCGGCCACATGCGCTGTGTGAAACCCAAGAGCGCCGGTATGCGTCGTCTCCCGCAGGAGCACCAGACTGGCACCGCTTTGCCTTGCGCCGGACATCGCTCGCCCGGCGGCGAAGCGCATGCCCAGCGCGCCGGCGCAGCGATCGCCTTCGACGACCATCAAGGCGGGCAAATCGAGCCCGACACGCGGATGCGCCTGACCATTCATCTCGCCGGAGGTCAACCACGCAATGTACTGCGGGATGCGAGATACGCCATGTCCTGGCGCACCACGCATGTCAGCCCATACCAGGCCTTCTGCCACGAGGGCCGCAGCCGACCCCTCAAGGCCGGCGGAGACTAGCAGCGCTTTGGCAAGGGCTTGTAGATCAGTGCCGCTGGTCAAGCTTGGTGGGCGCGCAGTCATGCCGCCTCCGAACGCATGCTGCGAGCCGGGAAGAATTTGTGCAGCCATTCCGTGACAAGATTCAGCGCCGCACGGTTGTCATCGGAGAAAATGAAGTGATCGATTTCCGACAGCAGATGCAACTCCGTCGGCATCTTTGCGTTGCGGAACAAGCCGATCGACTGATCCGTGGGGGTAACTGAATCATCCGCAGGGTGCAAAAGGAGGAGCGGACGCGGAGCGATGTTGCCAACCACGGCATTTGGCTGGAAGCGCAGCATGCTYTCTACCACTTCGAACGGGAATTCCATAAAACTCCCAGCAGGCAGATTGCTACGC
>NZ_JBFTND010000274.1:0-8148 GCF_056397305.1 Cupriavidus sp. 05N40 | reverse complement strand
CAGGTATCCAGGCCGCGCGCACGCGCGGCCACCATGATGCTTTGCAGGAACATGCCGTAGTCCAGCCAGCTGCCCTGCTCCAGGATGCGATCGATGGTGAAGATCATGCCCACCGGCGCGCCGAAGAACGTGAAGTTGCGCGAATGCTGCGCACGCATGCGGGCATTGTCCTCGCGGCTGATCTGCAGCAGGCTGTACAGGTCCCAGCCGACCTTGCGGCGGCGGTCGATATAGGGCGTGACCCACTCGCGCGGATAGTACGGATATTCCTCGCGGTATTTGCTGTCGCGCTGCGGATCGTCATAGGCGGCGAGCACGTCGGCCGACAGCCTGAGCTTGGCGTCGCCGGTCAGGACGTACACCCTCCACGGCTGCACGTTGGTGCCGGAAGGGGCGCGGCTGGCCACGGCCAGGATCTCGTTGACCACTTCGCGCGGCACCGGCGTATCGAGGAAAGCGCGCACCGAGCGCCGCGTGACGATGGCCTGGTCGACCAGCATGGCATCCCGCTTCTGCTGCGAATCCATACACCTGGGCTCCTTTGCGCCTCGTCTCACTGCGCCGCGGCAGGCGCTTCGTCCACCAGCGCCTGCAGGGCATTGCGCAGCGCGGCCGGCAACGGCACCGGGCGGCGCGTGGCGCGGTCCACATAGACATGGACGAAATGCCCTTGCGCGGCGGCAATCTCTTCGTCGTTGCGGAACAGGCCGACCTCGTAGCGCACGCTCGAATTGCCCAGCCGCGCCACGCGCAGCCCGGCCACCACCGTGTCGGGGAAACTCAGTGCGGAGAAATAATTGCACTGCGTCTCGATGACCAGCCCGATGGTTTCGCCAGCTTCGATGTCGAGCACGCCCTGCCGGATCAGGTAGGTGTTCACGACGGTATCGAAATAACTGTAGTAGATGACGTTGTTGACGTGGCCATAGACATCGTTGTCCATCCAACGCGTGGTGATCGGCTGGAAGTGGCGATAGGCGCTGCGGAGATCGGCGTTCGGCTTCATCGGGGCACGGTATGGAGGGATTAGCGGCGGATCACCAGGGCTACGCCGCCGGCGGCGAGGGCCATGCCAAGCGCGGCCAGCGGCGGAAAGCTCTCGCCGAACAGCAGCCACGCCATGGCGGCCGTGGTGGGCGGCGTGAGGTACATCAGGCTCGACACCTTGGTGGCCGCGCCCTGGCGGATCAGCAGGAAGAGCAGCGAGATGGCGCCGATGGACAGCGCCACCACCGACCAGGCCAGCGCGCAGATCATCTCGGCATTCCAATCGACATGGCGCGTCTCGGTCAGGAACATGAACGGCAGGCAGGCCAGCGCAGCCGCGGCAAACTGGATCACGGAACCCATGCGCAGGTCGAATACCGGGCAGTACCGCTTCTGGTAGAGCGTGCCGAAGGTGATCGAGAACAGCGCCCCCACCGCCAGCAGCAGACTCGGCACGGACAAGCCGGTGGCGGTGAGCTTGTTGGCCACCACCAGGCCGACGCCGGCGAGGCCGAGCAGCAGCCCCAGCCATTGCCGCCGGCGAATGGTCTCGCCCATGCGCGCGGCCGCCACCGCGGTCAGGACCGGTTGCATGCCGACGATCAGCGCCGACACCCCCGCCGGCATGCCCAGCTTGACCGCAGCCCATACGCCGCCCAGGTAGCCCGCCTGCAGGAACAGGCCGGCCAGCGCGATATGCCCCACCATGCGCCAGTCAGTGGCGCCGCCGCGGCGCGGCAGCCGCACCCGCGCCGCCACCACGAAGGGCACCATCAGCACCAGGACGCCGGCAAAGCGCAGGAACAGGAAGGTCATGGGCTCCGCATGCGGCATGCCGTATTTCGCCACGATGAAGCCGGTGCTCCAGATGACGACGAACAGCCAAGGCATGGCCGCCACCCACAATGTGCCGCGCAGCGCGCCGGCCTGGCTGCCGGCGCTCATCGGGAGACCGCCTGCGCAATGCCACCGGCGGTGGCCGGGTTCGGGCGCGCCGCATAGCGCGCTTGATACCGGGCCGCCAGCCCGATGGTTTGTGCGTGTACCGCCACGGTGTCCTCGATATGGTTGCCGTAGCCGCCGGCCATGGCCACGGCTACGGGCAGGCCCCGTCGCAGGGCGGCATCGAACACCAGGGTGTCGCGGCGGGCCAGGCCGGCGAGCGTCAGCTTGAGGCGGCCGAGACGGTCGCCCTCATGCGGATCCGCGCCGGCGAGATAGATGATCAGGTCCGGCGCGAAGCGCGCGAACAGCGTATCGAGCGCACCTTGCAGCGCCTCGGCATAGGCGTCGTCGTCGCAGCCGTCTGGCAGGCCCACGTCGAGGTCGCTCGCTTCCTTGCGGAAGGGGTAGTTCTTCTCGCCGTGCAGCGAGAGCGTGAAGACGAAAGGGTCATCACGCAGGATGGAGGCGGTGCCATTGCCCTGGTGCACATCCAGGTCCACCACCGCCACGCGTGTCACGAGGCCATCGCGGCGCAGCTGGCGCGCGGCGATGGCGGCATCGTTGAAGACGCAGAATCCGCCGCCCTTGTCGGCATAGGCATGGTGCGTGCCGCCGGCCAGGTTGACGGCAATGCCCTCGCGCAGCGCGGTGCGGCAGGCCTCGATGGTGGCGCCGGCCGAGCGCCGCGAACGCTCCACCATCGCCTCCGACCATGGGAAGCCGATCTCGCGCTGGCGCGCCGCATCGAGCTGCCCGCGCGAGACGCTATCGACATATTCGCGTGTGTGCGCCAGCAACAGGGCGTCGTCCCCGGCACGCGGCGCCTCGACCAGCGCCAGCCCGGCAACGTCGCGCACGACCGCCTCCCTCAGCATGCTGTACTTGCACATCGGGAAGCGGTGGCCCTCGGGCAGGGGCAGGACGAAATGATCAGCGTAGAAGGCAAGCATGAAGGGAAACCGGCGGCGGACGACCGGTTGCATCGACACAGGCAGCGATTCCGGCAGACCGCGATGGTAGCACCGCCCCGCCCCGGGCGTCCGCGCAGAACGATCGGCAAGTGGCGGCAGCACCTCACGATATGACCAGCCGGCGTGACCCTTCTGCTACTTGCCGATGGGTTCAGCGAAACTTCTTTGTGCAATGCACAAGAAGCGCTTGACACCCGATTTCTTTCCCCTAGAATAGGAATTGTTGCGGCGCACCATCCGAGTTTGCCAGGCAAACGGAACGCGCCGATAACCCCCAACGCCTGGGGCTGGCAGACGAAAAGTTGTTGTTCGTCATGGCTTTGACATCTGGGCGGCCTAATTTTGCATGATCTTGAACTTCATTTTTGGAGACTCGCATGAACTTCACCCCGGAACAAGTCGCCGCGGCGCAAAAAGCTAATCTGGAAACCCTGGTTGGCCTGACCACCAAGGCCTTCGAAGGCGTTGAAAAGCTGGTCGAACTGAACCTGCAAGTGGTCAAGGCCACTTTCGCCGAAAACGTCGACAACGCCAAGAAGGCGCTGTCCGCCAAGGACCCCCAGGAATTCCTGGCCATCCAGGCTTCGCTGGTGCAGCCGGTCGCAGAAAAGACCCTGGCCTACAGCCGTCACCTGTACGAAATCGCTTCGGAAACCCAGTCGGAATTCACCAAGGTGGCTGAAGCCYAACTGGCCGAAAACTCGAAGAAGGTGCAATCCCTGGTCGAGAACCTCGCCAAGAATGCACCGGCCGGTTCGGAATCGACCGTGGCCATCGTGAAGTCGGCGATCAGCGCCGCCAACAACGCCTACGAGTCGGTCCAGAAGGCCACCAAGCAGGCTGTTGAAATTGCTGAAAGCAACTTCCAGGCAGCCGCTTCGGCCGCCACCAAGGCCGCCCAGCAAGCCAGCGCCACGGCTCGCACCGCGACCAAGAAGGCTCCGACCGCCGCCTAAGCAGCGCGCACGGTAGACGAACCGGCTTCGGCCGGTTCGTTGGCAAAGCGCCGCTGGACCGTCCAGTGCGTTTTGCCAACGAAGGGACTCAGGAACCCGGTGAGGCAACCAGCCCCCCAAGTCCCCTGCCCTCGACCGATGTCTCCTCGGTATCCCGGTTTCCTTGTATTCCAGTACCGTTAATGCCCGGCCATGCGCCGGGTTTTTTTGTGCGCGCGGCGCGCAGCCACCGGCACACCGCCCGGGTTCGCCCCCTCCCCCGATTCCATGCCGCCCCACCTCTGGCAGCGAGGTTTTTCTCGCGGCAGAGCCGCGCAGGATTGTGGTTTAAAACGCTTGGCCGTTAATTGCAAAGCTTGAGAAAAGAAAGCCCACCGCGAAGGGTGGGCTTTCATCTTGCTGGCCGGTTGCTCAGCGCTTGCGCGGCGGCGGCACGTCGGTGCAGACGCCTTCGTAGATCTCCGCGGCCATGCCGATCGACTCGCCCAGCGTCGGGTGCGGGTGGATCGTCTTGCCGATATCGACGGCATCCGCGCCCATCTCGATGGCCAGGCAGACTTCGCTGATCAGGTCGCCGGCATGCATGCCGACGATGCCGCCACCGATGATGCGGTGGGTTTCCTCGTCGAAGATCAGCTTGGTGAAGCCTTCGTYGCGACCGTTGGCGATGGCGCGGCCGGAGGCAGCCCAGGGGAACACGCTCTTGGCGTACTTGACGCCCTGCTCCTTGCACTGCTCTTCGGTCAGGCCGGCCCAGGCCACTTCCGGATCGGTATAGGCCACCGACGGGATCTGCTTGACGTCGAAGTAGGCCTTCTCGCCGTGCGCGGCCTCGGCGGCGACGTGCGCCTCGTGCACGGCCTTGTGCGCCAGCATCGGCTGGCCGACGATGTCGCCGATCGCAAAGATGTGCGGCACGTTGGTGCGCAGCTGCTTGTCGACCTCGATGAAACCACGGTCGGTCACGGCCACGCCGGCCTTCTCGGCACTGATCTTCTTGCCGTTCGGCACGCGGCCCACGGACACCAGCACCAGGTCATAGCGCTGCGGTTCGGCCGGCGCCTGCTCGCCTTCGAACTTGACGTAGATGCCATCGGGCTTCGCTTCCACGCCGACCGTCTTGGTCTTGAGCATGACCTTGTCGAAGCGCAGCTTGTTCATCTTGTCCCAGACCTTGACGAGGTCGCGGTCGGCGCCCTGCATCAGGCCATCCAGCATTTCCACCACGTCGATGCTCGCACCCAGCGTGCTGTACACGGTGGCCATTTCCAGCCCGATGATGCCGCCGCCGATGACCAGCATCTTGTTCGGCACCTCCGGCAGTTCCAGCGCGCCGGTGGAATCGACGATGCGCGGGTCTTCGGGGATGAACGGCAGCTTGACCGCCTGGCTGCCGGCCGCGATCACCGCCTTCTCGAAGCGGATCACGGTCTTCTTGCCGGTGGTGGCCTTGCCGTCGCCCTCGGTCTCCTGCACTTCCAGGTGATGCGGGTCGAGGAAGTTGCCGATGCCGCGCAGGACCTGCACCTTGCGTGCCTTGGCCATGCCCGCCAGGCCGCCAGTCAGCTTGCCGACCACGGTTTCCTTGTAGTGGCGCAGGCCGTCGAGGTCGATCTTGGCTTCGCCGAACAGGATGCCGTGGGCAGCCAGCGCCTTGGCTTCGTCGATCACGGCGGCGTTATGCAGCAGTGCCTTGGACGGGATGCAGCCCACATTCAGGCAGACACCGCCGAGCGTGCCGTAGCGCTCGACCAGCACGGTGTTCATGCCGAGGTCGGCGCTGCGGAAGGCGGCCGAGTAGCCGCCGGGGCCTGCACCCAGCACCAGCATGTCGCACGTGATATCGGCGCTGCCCGCATGCGTGGCGGCAGCCGGTGCCGGCGCGGCGGCAGCTACGGGGGCCGGCGCCGAAGCAGCCGGTGCCGGCGCAGCGGCCGGTGCGGCCGGCGCGGCCGCGGCGCTGCTTTCCACCGTGCAGATCACCGCGCCCTTGGCGACCTTGTCGCCCACCTTGACGCGCACCTCGACCACCTTGCCACCCGCCGATGCCGGCACGTCCATGCTGGCCTTGTCGGACTCGAGCACGATCAGCGACTGCTCCACCTCGATCGTATCGCCGGCCTTGACCAGCACCTCGATGACTTCCACCGCGTCGAAATCGCCGATATCCGGCACCTGGACTTCGATCACACTCATGCTTTGCTCCTCAAGGACGCGCCCCGCCTCAGATGTGGGCCGCGTCGTCGTTATTGGTTGCCCCGTCGCCGGGCATGTCGCGCAACTGCACCACCTGTACTTCGATCGGCCCCGCCGAACTCTTGTCGAACTCCACCCCCGCGTCCACGCCGATGCCGGCAATGTCTGCCGCGCTCAGCTCCGGCCGGTCGAATACCGCGTGCATGGCGCCGAGCGCATAGTTGCGCCCCGAGCCGATGCCCCAGAAACGATCGAAGGAGAACACTTCGCGGTACGAATAGACGCCGAAGATACCCGCCGGGTTGGCGATCAGGCAGACGATCTGCGACGACTCGTAGGGGTCGTCCTCGTCTTCCTTGGTGTTGATGAAATACTCGTTCTTGAGTTTTTCATGCACCTTGAGAAAAGTCCGGAAGACATCGTCCCGCGAGCCCAGCCGGCAGTCCTCGCCCAGCCCGGCCAGCAGGCTGCGCATGACCGGGAAATGCGCGGTGGTCCCGGCCAGCGCCACGAAGCTCTCGCCCACCGGGAACACCTTCTGGTTGCGCTCATAGGCACGCGTGAGCCGCGTGTCGCCGAACGTCACCAGCGCATCGGCTGCAATCGCCACTTCACCGGCCTTCTTGACGACAACGCAGGTGGTCATGGATTTCGCTTCCTGTTGGCGGCGATCAGGGGTCGGCGGACAGTAGTCCGGCGGTTGGAAGGCACGCGCGGCGAACCGCGCGCGCCCTGCCCGCCTTAAAGGATGATGCGGCGGAAGTCCGCCAGCAGCTGGCCGATATACGCGTTGAAACGCGCCGCGTCGGCACCGTCGATGACACGATGGTCGTACGACAGCGACAGCGGCAGGATCAGGCGCGGCACGAACTGCTTGCCATCCCAGACCGGTTTCATGGCCGACTTGCTGGCGCCCATGATGGCCACTTCCGGCGCGTTGATGATCGGCGTGAAATGCGTGCCGCCGATGCCGCCCAGGGACGAGATCGAGAAGCAGCCACCCTGCATCTGGTCCGGCTTGAGCTTGCCGTCGCGCGCGGCCTTGGCGAGTTCGCCCATTTCCCGGCTGATCTCGATCACGCCCTTCTTGTCCGCGTCCTTGAGCACCGGCACGACCAGCCCGTTCGGCGTATCGGCCGCGAAGCCGACGTTGAAGTACTTTTTGTAGACGAGGTTGTCGCCGTCGAGCGAGGCATTGAAGTTCGGGAACTTCTTCAGCGCCGCCACGGTGGCCTTGATGATGAAGGCCAGCATGGTGACCTTGACGCCGGACTTCTCGTTTTCCTTGTTCAGCTGCACGCGGAAGGCTTCCAGCTCGGTGATGTCCGCCTCGTCATTGTTGGTGACGTGGGGAATCATGACCCAGTTGCGGTGCAGGTTGGCGCCCGAGATCTTCTTGATGCGCGACAGCGGTTTGCTGTCCACCTCGCCGAAGCGGCTGAAATCGACCTTCGGCCACGGCAGCAGGTTCAGCCCTGCGCCGCCGGCCGGGGCAGCCGCGGCTTGCGCCGGCGCCGCGGCCTGGCCGCTCATCACACCCTTGACGAAGGCCTGGACGTCGTCCTGGGTGATACGGCCCTTGGGACCGGTGCCCGCCACGCGCGACACGTCCACGCCCAGTTCGCGCGCGAACTTGCGTACCGAGGGGCTGGCGTGGGCGGCGCTGCCAGTCACGCCGGAGGACGGCGCGGCGGCGGGTGCAGCCGGCGCGGCCTGCGGCGCCGGAGCCGGTGCGGCGGCAGCCGGGGCCGCGGGAGCCGGCGCGCTGGCGGGAGCCGCTGCAGGCGCGGCAGGCGCGGCGCCTGCACCTTCGAGGATCAGGATCAGCGTGCCTTCGGCCACGTTGTCGCCGATCTTCACCTTGACTTCCTTGACCACGCCGGCGGCGGGCGAAGGCACGTCCATGGTGGCCTTGTCGGACTCGAGCGTGACCAGTGCGTCTTCGGCGCTGATGGTGTCGCCCGGCTTGACGTGGACTTCGATCACGGGCACGGAATCATAGTCGCCGATGTCCGGCACCTTGACTTCGATCGGGCCCGAAGACGCGGCGGCCGGCGCGGGAGCGCTTGCCGGGGCCGGTGCCGCCACCGGGG
>NZ_JBFTND010000273.1:0-12622 GCF_056397305.1 Cupriavidus sp. 05N40 | reverse complement strand
CGATGAGCGAGCAGGCCCGGGCCTGGACGCGCGAACACACCGAATTTGGCAATCAGTCGTAAGCAAGACCTGCACACCAGGTCGTGAGAACAAAAAGGAGACAACCGATGAAAAAGCTGATCGCATCTCTGCTGCTGGGTGCAGCCATGGTGACCGCGCATGCCGCGTGGCCGGAAAAGCCCGTGACGCTGCTCGTTCCCTTTCCCGCGGGCGGATCGACCGACAATGTCGCCCGCATCCTCAGTGCCAAGCTTCAGGCGCAGTTTGGCGGCAGCTTCGTGATCGACAACAGGCCGGGCGCAGCCGGCATGATCGGCGCCGCCATGGCCAAGCGCGCGCCGGCCGATGGCTACACGGTGTTCGTGTCGTCGCTGGGACCGTTCGTGATCGGGCCGCACCTGAGCAAGAACGCCGGTTACGATCCGCTCAAGGACTTCGACTACATCAGCGTAGCGGTGCAGGCGCCTAACGTGCTGGCGGTACCCGTCAATTCGCCGCACAAGAGYCTGAAGGATGTCATCGCTTTCGAAAAAGCCAATCCCAACAAGATGACGTTCGCCTCGGCCGGCAATGGCACCAGCGACCACCTCACCGCGGAGCTGTTCTGGCAGCAGACCGGCACCACCGGCCTCCACGTGCCGTACAAGGGCGGCGCGCCGGCGCTGAACGACCTGCTTGGCGGACAGGTCGATGCCACCTTCATGAACATCAACACCGCGATCCCGCATATCAGGGCCGGCAAGCTGCGCGCGCTTGCCATCACCAGCAGCAAGCGCTCGCCGATCCTGCCGGACGTGGCGACCATGGAAGAATCTGGCGTGAAGGGCGTGACGGTCTACTCGTGGCAGGCCGTCGCAGCGCCCAAGGGCTTGCCGCCGGAGATCAAGGCCAAGCTGCATGCCGCCGTGGTCGCGGCGCTCAACGACCCGGCGGTCAAGCCCAAGCTGCTCGACCTGGGTTTCGAGATCGTCGCCAATACGCCGGAGCAGTTCACGGCGTTCCAGGCGTCGGAGTATGCGCGCTGGAAGAAGGTCATCGAGGTGGGCATGATCACGGCAGATTGATGACTGCCAGCCTGGACAACGCGATCGATTCGTATGGCGTTGTCCGGGCGCGACCCCGGGTCACGTAGAGCGAGGTATTTCCGTCACTCCGGCATCCCCGCCGCGACCCGCGCCAACTCCCGAGTGTCCACGAAGTCGTGGACACGTTTAGCTGGGGCTACGTTGACGCTATCAATATTTCTCTCAAGCCGCCGCTCGAAGCGGCTGAGGTGGAATGGGAAAGCCCGGTGTCGAAGCGGAAAATAGCATTGGCACCGGGGTATTCAGTTGGAATCCTTGTCGCACAACCCGAAGGAGACACGATGCGAACGACCAGAGCGGTATTGCAATGCATGGCAGGCATGCTGATGGCGATGGCCACGGCGGCCGTGTCGGCGCAGCCCAAGTATCCGGCCGCGCCGGTCCGCATGCTGGTCGGCACGCCAGCAGGCGGGACGACGGATGTGATCGCCCGTTTGATTGCGGCCAAGATGAGTCAGTCGCTGGGTCAAAGCGTCGTGGTGGAAAACCGTACCGGCGCTAGTGGCCTGATTGCCGCCGAAAGCGTGGCAAAGGCGCCCGCGGATGGGTACACCGTGTTGATGGCATCATCGCAACTGGCAACGTACCGGGCGCTCTTCGCGACAACGAAGCTGGATCCGGAAAAAGACCTCGAGCCGCTTGGCATCATCGCAACGTCTCCGTATGTGATGGTCGTGCATCCATCACTACCAGTGAAGAGTCTGCCGGAACTGCTGGCGTATGCGAAAGCCAATCCCGGCAAGATCTCGTACGCCGGGTCGACGCCGGGTACCGCGCAGCATCTCGGCTGGGAACTGATCAAGAGCCAGGCGGGAGTCGACATGCAGTATGTGCCCTACAAGGGGACCAGCGCACTGATGCCCGACCTGCTCGCCGGGCGGCTGCAGGCAGGTATTGACAACGTGGCTATCCTGACCCCCTACATCAAGAGCGGACAACTGCGCGGGATTGCTGTCACCAGCCCGTCGCGGACGACGCTGCTCCCGGATCTGCCGACCGTAGCGGCCTCCGGCGTTCCCGATTTCCAGGCAATGGGCTGGTTTGGCGTTTTCGTGACAGCCAAGACACCGCCCGAGGTCGTTACCGCCCTGAAGAGCGCAGTGCGATCTGCCGTGGAAACCGCGGAAGTAAAGGACAAGCTAGCCGGCATGGGAGCGGAACCGCAGAGCGGCGATGCGAATGCATTGCGTACCCTGCTCAAGCGGGAAACCACCGTCTGGTCAAAAGTTATCAAAGACCACAACATCTCGGTTCAATAGTTGCCGCGGGATGGGTGCAGAAGTCGGATAGTCACATCGGAGTAGAAGGTGTCGAAATCGGCGCTCCCCGATTTTTGCACGCTCTCCTTCGCGCCGTCCGGCTCCTTAGATCCTTAGTGCCGCTCAGGCGCGGGTCCAACGTAGCGGCCGCGCGGACGAATGACCTGCCCGACGCTCAATTGCTCCAGGCTATGTGCAAGCAGCCCCACGCTGCGGGCGGTTGCAAACAGGCCAAATGCCGCATCTTCCGGCAGTCCGTAGTGCGTCACCAAGGCCGCCAGCGCCACGTCGATGTTGGGCTGCAGACCTGTCAGTCGAGTCGCCTTCTCGATGAAGCGCGCGATCACGGGCGGTGGGTCGAACAGATTCAGCAGCGCAGTCGCGCGGGGATCGCCTTCGGGATAAAGGTGATGCCCGAATCCGGCAAGCGGCAGACCGGTGGAGAGGTGGTGGGCAATGACTTCGTCCTCGCCCTGACGCTCCAGTTCACTGAACAGCGCCTTCACTCGTCCCGAGGCATCGCCGTGCAATGGGCCGGACAGCGTGGTCAGGCCCGACAACAGGCACGCCGGCAGCGATGCGCCAGTGGACGCCGCGATCCGCGAGGCAAATGCGGAACTCGTCAGCTCATGGTCGACCAGCAGGACCATGGCGGTGCGCAACAGTTCCGCCACCGGCGCCGGCTGCTTCCAGCCTTGTGCAAAGCGGATGTGCAACGGCTGCTGTCCCGGCTGCGCGCCGAATGAATTTGCGAGTTGCCCCACCAAGCTCTGGCCTTCGCCATGCAGGACGCGCGTCATGCGCCCATGTGTGGAATGTCCCGTCGCGGCAAGTTCCGCCAGGGTCTTGAAGGCCGCCACGCGCCCAGGACGGGTCACTCGGGCAGACGACGAGAAATCTACCAGTTGCTCTGCATCCCAGAGAAGATGCGCAGTCTCTTCCAGCGTGGCTGATCCGGCCAGCGCCACGGCGTCCTGCCCCCGGTAGTACAGCCGTTCCCGCACGAACGTGGAAATTGCGGTCGGAATACTTGGCTCTGCACCGAACAGCGTGTTGGTGGCCAGCGTCTCGTATTTGCGCCCCGCTTTCTTGCGCTTGGCGAGCGTCGCCACGTCCTCGGCGCGGTACAGGCTGCGGCGCGTGTCAATGGGGTCGGACACGACTTCGATCTTGCCACGGCTAACGTAGGCATACACCGTCTGCGGCCGTACTCCCAGGCACGTACACGCCTCCTCCATCGATATCCAGGCTCCCATTCGTCACTCGCTTGGCTAATTTATATTGATTTTATATATCAAGATTGCGTTGGTAATCAACTATTGCCTACGATGTGTCCACCTTCCATGCCTGACATCCACTGCTCATGAAGCCGCAGATACTGCAACTGAATCCCATCCTGATTCCCGCCGCGAACGAAGAGCTTGCCGCGCTCTATCAGGTCCACAAATACTTCGAAATCCAGGACCAGGCCGCATGGTTGCGGCAACATGGCGCGTCCATCCAGGCGGTGATCACCGGCGGTCACACCGGGATTTCCCGCGCGATGCTGGAACAATTGCCTTCGTTGAAAGTGGTGGCCGTCAATGGGGTGGGCACCGACGCAGTGGACCTGGGCTATTGCCGCGAGCGTGGCCTGCCCGTCACCGCSACGCTGGGCGCGCTGACCGARGACGTGGCCGAYCTGGCCATCGGTCTGTTGATCGCGGCATGCCGCAACATCTGCGCAGGCGACCGCTTTGTCCGGGACGGCCAGTGGGAACTTCACCCCTCGCCGTCCGCCATTCCGCTGGCGCGCCGCTTCAGTGGCATGCGCGTTGGCATCGTCGGCATGGGCCGTGTAGGTCGCGCCGTGGCCACGCGGGCGGCGGCTTTTGGCTGTCCGATCCGCTATACGGATTTGCGCGCCATGGACGACGTGCCGCATACATTCGTGGCCGACCTGATCGACCTGGCGCGCGACAGTGATGCGCTGGTGCGGGCAGTATTGCTGGCGCGGGGCTGGACGTCTTCGTCGAGGAGCCGCGCGTGCCATTGACGCTGCGCCAGTCTGACCGCACCACGCTGCAGGCGCACCGGGCCAGCGCCACGTGGGAAACGCGCGGTGCCATGGCTCGCATGGTGCTGGACAGCGTGGCGCAAGCCCTGGGTGGCAAGCGCCCCACGATGAGCCTGACCACCTGAGCCAGCAGCTTCGGAGCACGAACCTCATGATCGATTTCGTTCTGCCGCCGCCAGTGCCGTGCGCGCTACCCGTCGCGGACAGCACCACGCATTTCCCGATCGCCCGGGTGTTCTGCATCGGTCGCAACTACCGCTGGACGCCCGACGAACCGGCACCGCCCGACATGCCAGCCTGGTTCATGAAGCCGGCCACCGCAGTCGAACTGGCTCGCGACGCGTTGCCCTATCCGCCCGGCACCGACGAGTTCTGCCATGAGGTCGAACTGGTCGTCGCGATCGGGCGCGGGGGGCGCGATATCGATCCGCGCGATGCATCGGACCATGTCTGGGGCTACGCAGTCGGCCTGGACATGACGCGTCGCGACCTGCAACAGCAGGCCAAGCGGGCGGGTGGCCCATGGGAGCCATCGAAAGCGTTCGACCATTCGGCGCCGTGTAGTCCGATCGTAGAGGCGTCGCGCTGCGGACATCCGGGCGAAGGCGCGATCCACCTTTCGGTCAACGGGGCCGAGCGGCAGCGTGCCGACCTGTCCGGGCTGCTCTGGCCGGTGGCGGAACTGGTGTCGATGCTGTCCCGCTCCGTGGCGCTGATGCCCGGCGACCTGATCTTCACCGGTACGCCAGCGGGCGTGGGGCCATTGCAACGTGGCGACGTGGTCCACGCCGGCGTGGACGGCATCGGTGAATTCACGCTAACCGTCACCGGGTAAGCGCAGCATTACCCCTGTACTACCTGTCGACATCACAACCTCCCATTGGAGACCATCTTGAATGCATCCAGAAAAATCGCGCTGGTGACAGGAGCCGGCAGCGGCGTGGGCCGTGTCACCGCACTGGCCCTGCTCGATGACGGTTGGACCGTCGTGCTGGCCGGCCGGCGCGCCGAACCGCTGCAGACGCTGGTGGCCGCCGCCGCCGCACGCGGGCAAACCGCGGCGGCCGTGCCCACCGACGTGACCGATCCTGCCAGCGTGCAGGCACTGTTCGACACGATCGAACGCGAATTTGGCCGGTTGGACATGCTGTTCAACAACGCAGGCGTGAACGCGCCAGCGGTTCCGATGGATGAGTTGTCGCTGGACGCGTGGTTCAACGTCATCAACACCAACGTCACCGGCGTATTCCTGTGCGCGCGTGCCGCGTTTGCGCTGATGCGCCGGCAGTCGCCGCAAGGCGGACGCATCATCAACAACGGCTCGATCTCCGCCCACACGCCGCGCCCCTTCACCGCGCCCTATACCGCAAGCAAGCACGCTGTCACGGGCCTGACCAAGGCACTGGCGCTCGATGGCCGCGCCTACAACATCGCCGCGGGCCAGGTGGACATCGGCAATGCGCTGACCGAGCTGTCCGAACGCATGACACGCGGCGTGCGGCAGGCCAACGGCACCATCGCGCCGGAACCGATGATGGACGTCAGCCACGTTGCCAATGCCGTGCGGCACATGGCATCGCTGCCGCTTGACGCCAACGTCCTGAACATGACCGTCATGGCTAGCGCAATGCCGTTCGTCGGCCGCGGCTGACACCGCCGATACCGCTGACACCGATTACCGCGCTCCCACGGCTTCGCATCCGTGGGACGCCAACAGAGTTGACATCAGTTAACCAGCATCCAGACGGAGACTCTTCATGCGAATCCCCACACGCCACCTCGCGACCTTGATCGGCACCATGACCGGCTGCGCCGTCATGATGATGATGTCCGGCGCGGCCTCGGCCCAGAGCAACTATCCGGCCCGCGCGGTCACCATCATCGTGCCGGCGCCGGCCGGCGGTGGCATTGACCTGATCGCCCGCGTCGTCGGCGAAAAGCTGTCGGTCAAGCTCGGCCAGCCGTTCGTCGTCGAGAACCGCCCCGGCGCGTCCAACAACCTGGGCACCGCGATTCTTGCCAACGCCAAGCCCGATGGCTATACCATCGGCATCGTCGGCGGCAGCCACAACATCAACAAGTTCCTGTTCAAGAATCTGGGCTGGGACCCCGAAAAGAGCTTCGAGCCGATCGTCTATACGCACGAGATCCCGCTGGTGTTCGCGGCCTATCCCAAGCTGCCGGTCAAGACGGTGCCCGAACTGCTGAGCTGGATGAAGGCCAATCCCGCCGAGGCCAAGGTGGCGACGTCCGGACGTGGCAGCGCACAGGAGATGGCCGCCGAAATGTTCCGCATGGTCAGCGGCGTGCCGGTGCTGCTGGTGCCGTACAAGGGCTCCTCCGCGGCGCATCCTGACCTGATCGCGGGTCGCACCGTGCTCTATATCGACACGATCAGCGCCATCCAGGAGCAGGTAAAGTCTGGCAATGTACGAGCCATTGCCGTCTCTACGCGCAAGCGTTCCAAGGCATTGCCCAACGTGCCCACTGCCGAGGAGCAAGGGCTGAAGGGCTATGATGCCAACACGAACGGTGGCTTCCTGGCGCCCGCAGGCACGCCGAAGGAAATCGTCGCCAAGCTCAACGCCGAGATCAACGCCGCGCTGAAGCTTCCGGAAGTACGAGCCAAACTGGAAGCCGCTGGCATCGAGGTGCAAGGCGGTACGCCGCAGGATTACGCGGCACTGATCAGATCGGACCTTGCGAAATGGGGGAAAGTGGTCAAGGAGGCGGGAATTCAGTTGGAGTAGCGGCCACCTGCTTTCGTAGGCCTGCCGTTCGATGATCGTCAGGTCAATGTCGACAGGTTGTGGGCACCCGGCAAATGCAGCCTCGCCGAAGAATGTAGCTCTTAAGAGCCACGCGCTTGTTCGGACTGCTGAAAACGGGATGATTGCTCGCGGTTACGGAGCGATCGGCCCACTCGTGGCAATACAGGCCATCCTTCTCGCTCGTCTGCCAAGCTATCTCGTTTGATATTGCGTCTTGCCGAACAGAATTTCGCGGGCCTTGTCGTCTCCTTCCGGCTTGCGCAGTTCCGCCATGACCTTCAGGCCCCGCCGGACGGCGGGACGCTCGGCGATCTTGTCAAACCATGCCTTGAGGTGAGGATAGTCGGTGAGCGTGATGCCTTGCTTTTCCCAGCTACGCAGCCAGGGAAAGATCGCGATGTCCGCGATGGAGTATGCGTCACCGGCAATGTAGCTGCGCTTGGCCAACTGCTTGTTGATGACGCCGTAGATGCGTCTCGCTTCATTGGTATAGCGGTCGATTGCATACGGCAGCTTCTCACGCGCATACAGCCTGAAATGGTGCGCTTGCCCGAGCATCGGGCCAACGCCACCGATCTGGAACATCAGCCACTGCAGGACATCGTAAAGCTTGTGGTCGTCAGTCGGCAGGAACCGGCCGCTCTTGGTCGCGAGGTAAAGCAGGATTGCACCGGATTCGAATATCGAGATGGGCTTGCCGTCCGGACCGTCCGGATCGACGATCGCAGGGATCTTGTTGTTCGGGCTGATGGCGAGAAAATCGGGCTGAAACTGATCGCCAGCGCCGATATTGACCGGGTGGGCCAGATAGGGAAGCTCGGCTTCCTCCAGCATGATGTGGATCTTTTGCCCGTTGGGCGTGGGCCAGGAGAAGAGATCGATGGGAGCTTGGGTCATTGGGTGCGAGTTGCTCTGATGAAGGTTCTTAGAGGTCGGTGCGTGCATAGGGCAGAGCTGGCCGCCCGGCTCGGTGCGCTGCGCATCCTGCGAGCTATTCGGGTTTCACTCCGGCCTGGTTGAGCCGTTCGAGAATCACGCGAGTGTTGTCTTCCGCCCACGTGCGGAACTCGGCCTGCGATTTCGAGGGCGCGACCTCGCTGCCAGTGCCGAGCAGCTTGGCCTGAAGCTGTGGGTCGGCCAGCACCTTGCTGGCTGCTGCGAAGAGCCGGTCCGATACCTTCGGCGGTAAACCGGCAGGGCCGAACAGTCCAAACCAGAAGGTGAAATCGAAGCCTGGCAATCCTGCATTTGCCAGGGGTGCCAGGTCCGGCGCAATAGCCGATTGCCGGGGAGTGGTGACGCCCAGCATGCGCAGCGCGCCACCGCGGCCAAGCGGTAACACGGAGGCGGCGGTGCCAAAGGACAACTGCACGTTTCCTGCAGCCACCGCCTGCAGTGCCGGGCCGCCGCCCTTGTAGGGTACGTGCGTCATCTTCACGCCCACGGCTTTTTCGAACGACAGTGCGGCAATGTGCGGCAGGCCGCCAACGCCCGAGGACGAATAGTTCAGTTCGCCAGGCCCCTTCTTCCTGGCGTAGGCGATCAGGTCGTTCAGGTTGGCAATGCCCATGTCCTTGTTGACCGCGAGAATCAGCGGCGACACCGTGAGCCTGGTGATGGCCGTGAAGTCCGCCGGTGTGTACCTGGCCTTGTAGAGCGCCTGGTCAATGCCATACAGCGTACCGGTTGCCAGCCCCAGCGTGTAGCCGTCGGGCGCCGCCCGTGACAGGATCGACGACGACAGTGTGCTGCCGGCGCCGGGTTTGTTGTCGATCAGAATGGGCTGGCCAAGCTCCTTTGCCATCGCGTCCCCGACGATGCGGGCGACGAAATCGGCCGCTCCTGATGGCGAATAGCCGACTAGGATGCGGATAGGCTTGTTCGGGTAGGTCTCGGCCTGGGCCGGGAGGGCGGAAATCGTGATGAGGAGGGCCGCCGCGATGTGGGCTTGAGTCATGGATCGTCTCCTTCCTTATGGATTGGGACGCGCTCGCTGGCGGATCGGCATCGCCGGCGCGCAATCCCTGCGTGGTGACGTCAACGCCCGGTAAACACCGGAGCCCGCTTTTCAAGGAACGCACGGCGGCCTTCCCGGTAGTCATCGCTGTCAAAGCAGCGATCGACCAGCGCAGAGRTCTCCTCGGCGTCTTGCGCGGCCGAGTACCGTTCGAACGCTCGTACGGCGGACTTGGCTGCATGCACGGTCAGCGGCGCGTTGCCAGCGATGCGGCCCACATATGCATGCACTTGCTGCGCAATCTGCGCTTCATCGACGACAAAGTTGACCAKGCCGATGCGCAGGGCCTCATCGGCCTCGAGAAAGCGTGCGCTGAACAGCATGTCCTTTGCCGTCGACGGGCCAACCAGGCGTGCCAGCGCGGCGATGCCCGCGTAGTCATAGCCCAGCCCCAGCCTGGCGGCTGGAATGCCGAACTTCGAGCCCGGYGTGGCGAAGCGGACGTCGGCACTCAGCGCGAGGGCCAGGCCGCCGCCGATACAAAAGCCCTCGATCATCGCTACCAGCGGTTTGCTCAAGCGTGCCAGACCGGTGTGCGCACCAGACGCGATGTCCGCGTAGGCCTTCTTTTGCTCGGCATTGGAACGATGTTCTTCGAACTCCGAGATGTCGGCGCCCGCCACGAAAGACCGGCCGCCGGCGCCGCGCAGCACGACCACGCGCACTTCCGGGTCGGCCTGGAAGGCTTTGATCGCCTCGCCCAGTCCCTGCCACATTTCGAGTGACATCGCGTTGCGTCGCGCGGGGTTGTTGAATGTGAGCCAGCCGATGCCTTGGTCAGCCTGCGCGATGATCTTTGCCGTGGCGAGCGGCAGTTCGCGTGCGGTGGCGGCGGTCACGCGATCGCTCCCGCGGATTTCAGTCGCTCTATCTCGTCAGGGGCGTAGCCCAGTTCCGTCATCAGTGCTTCGGTCTGTTCTCCGGGGTCAGGGGCCGCGTGATGGAACTGGTCGGGATGCGGGAAGGAGGAAAGGTTGATCGGTGAACGGATCAGATCGACCGTCCCCAGGACCGGATGCGTCGCGGGACGCGTCATGCGCAAGTGCTTGACCTGCGGATCTTCAAAGGCCTGGCCGATGTCGTAGACCGGGCCGCAGGGCACGCCGGCTGGATTCAGGCGCGCGACCAGGTCGGCCACGGTGAATTGCCGGGTCACCGCATTGATGTCCGCGTCCAGTTGGCGGCGATGCGCTACGCGCGCCTGCATGTCCTGATAGTCAGGGTGCGCCTGCAAGGCCTCGGCCCGCAATGCCCCGCAGAAGCCGGCCCACATCGGCGGCGTGCTTGCACAGATATTGACCAGCCCATCGCTGGCCTCGAAGGTGCCCATGGGAACCTGGGTGGGATGCGCGTTGCCTTCCTGGACCGGCACATCTCCCTTGACCGTGTAGCGCGCGCCCTGGAAGTCCAGCTTGTTGAGCATTCCCTCCAGCAGCGAGGTATGCACCCATTGGCCCTCGCCGGTGCGCTCGCGATGGAGCAGCGCCAGCAGAATCCCTTGACCCAGGAACATGCCCGCGGTGGTGTCGGAGATGGCGATGCCGACCCGGACCGGACCGCGGCCGGGCTCGCCGGTGACCGAGCTGAGCCCGGACATGCCCTGGACGATCTGGTCCACGCCGGGACGCTCGCTGTACGGCCCTTCCTGGCCGAAGCCGGAAATGCTGGCCAGGATGATCTTGGGATTGATCTGCCTGAGTTGTTCATAGGTCAGCCCCAGCCGCTCTTTGACGACGGAGCGGAAGTTCTCCACCACGACGTCGCTCTGCGCGATCAGGCGCTTGAGCACCTCCGCGCCCTGCGACGTCTTCAGGTCGATACAGAGGCTGCGCTTGTTCCTGTGGAGGTTCTGCTCGTCCGACTCGCGCCGGCGGCCCGTGACCGAGCCACGGTCCTTCAATGGCGGTGGCTCGACTCGCGTCACGTCCGCTCCCCAGTCCGCAAGCAGCCGGACCGCCGTGGGGCCGGCGCGCGCAATGGTCAGGTCCAGGACCTTGAAGCTGGAAAGTGGAAGGCTGGGCTTGGGTTGGTCAGGCATGAAAGGAGCACTCTCCAAAGGCATGGTTGTAGGGTTGCCCGCGGCTGCAATCCCGCAGCCGCGGGCAACGGACGAACGAAACAGCGCCCGATGTCAGGCAAGCGTGGGCAGGAGGCGAAATGCTGGCGCAGCGTGGTGAGCGCATTTGGCTTGCTGGCACGGCCGTGCTGGCGGAGCACTACGAAAGTCGGGCGGCAAGGCGCGAGATGTTGCCAACGGGCTCCCGCGCCTGTCGAACGCATGGAAGTGCTTTATGCGCAACGGCACGTTTGTCTCCTGCAAGCCGATTCATGATCGCGAATGCATGGCTTAAGTGTACGTTGGTAGCAGTTAAAAATACACAACACACTTGTAAGTATTTATACTGTGGTTTCGCATCGATTATGACGCTAAAATAAGCGACGTTATGCATACACAGATGTCGCAAGTCCAGCCTTACCGTCTCGACGGAGCCCCGAAAGGCATCGCCGGGAGGAAGCCACTGCGAGCAAATGTGCGCGGCTGCACGGTCTCGGCCGCAGGCTTCGACGCCAGCGTCGTCGTCTCCTAACCATGCAAAGCACTTCCGTTGGGGAATTCACATGGAAACAACCGCTATCCGCATCCACAGCCACGGTGGCCCGGAGGTACTCGAAATCTCGACGGTCGACGTCGGCGAACCGGGCCCGGGAGAAGTGCGGATCCGCCAGTCCGCCATCGGGCTGAACTTCGCCGACATCTATCAGCGGCGCGGCGAGCACGGGCCCCACAGCGCCGCGCCGTTCCCGATCACGCTGGGCTCGCAGGGGGCGGGCGTGATCAATGCGCTGGGGTCCGGAGTCGAGGGATTGCGGCTTGGCCAGCCGGTTGCCTGCTTTCAGCCGGGGGCCTACCAGGCAGTCCGAAACGTGGCGGCTTCGCGGGTGATTCCATTGCCCGACGGATTCCCGCAAGACGTGGCCGGTGCAAGCCTGCTGCGCGGATTGACCGCCGAGTATCTGTTGCGCCGGCTGTACGTCGTCAAGCCTGGCGATGCCGTTCTGGTCCACGCTGCTGCCGGCGGCATGGGCCAGATCCTCTCGCAATGGGCGCGGGCACTGGGTGCCACGGTGATCGGCACGGTGGGGTCTGACGCCAAGGCGACGATTGCGCAGGCATACGGCTGCCACCATGTCATCAACTACCGCACCGAGGATTTCGTGGCCCGCACCCTGGAATTCACCAAGGGTGCAGGCGTGGCCGTGGTGTATGACGCGGTGGGCAAGGATGTCTTCCTGCCCTCGCTCGACTGCCTGAAGCCGCTAGGCATGGCGATCAACTACGGCACTGCCTCCGGCGATGTGGAGCGTTTTGATCTGCAGCGGCTGCATGCCAGATCGTTGATGGTGTGCAGGCCAACACTGCGGACGTTCATCAG
>NZ_JBFTND010000272.1:0-8368 GCF_056397305.1 Cupriavidus sp. 05N40 | reverse complement strand
GCGTGGCATCCTGCGGCTGGCTGGCCGGGCGTTCCTGGGCTGGCCGGGAGGGTGCCCGCGCGGCCACCGGCGGCGGCACCGGCGCCACCGGTTCGGGCGTGACCGGGCCCGGCGGTGCGGCCTGCTGCAGCCAGATCTCGCCCGGTTGCGGCGGGGAATTGCGGGTACGCGTGGGCGGTTGCCAGACCGGCTGGCGCCGTGCCGAAACCRCCTCGATGCCCTTGTGGCGCGGCACGTAGTCGACCGCGCCCGGGATGGCGGAATGGGTGGCGCCCAGATGCGTCGTCTCCCAGCTGTCAGGCTCGCGCGCGCCCCGGGCCGGCGCGCGTGCCGGGGTACGGACCGGTGCGAAATCTTCCTCTTCCGGTTCGGCCACCTGCGGCTTGCGCGAGAACAGGCTTCGCCAGGTCTCGCCGAAGACCATGGGAGCGGCCAGTGCCAACACCCCCAGCATGATCAGCAAGCTGACGCTCCAGCCGAGCATGCCGCTCAGCAGCCCGCCGAGCGCGCGCCCGGCGCCGCCTCCCGACGTGCTTGCCGCCATGCCGCCCTCGCCCGCGGCGCCCGTGAGCGCCTCCAGCGACGCGCTCGCGCACAGCACGATCACCGTGCCCACCCAGACGCGCAGCGTTCCGCGTCCACTGAAGAAGCGGCGCTCGCCGGCGAGCAGGCGCGTCACCATGCGCCACAGCAGCGGCAGCAGCCACAAGGTCGAAAATCCGAACCAGCCAAAACCCATTATGGAAACGCCATCATCAAATACCTCGGGCAGCGATTGTAGCGGGTCTGGACGCCGTGGCACCGCGCAACTTGGCTACCGTGGCGGAATACCCGCATTTCTGTGGCGGCGCGCACTGGCTTGTTCGCCGGGCGCGGCGGTAACGGCGCGCACGACGGCATGCCCGCCGCGCGGCATGTGAGCTACTATGGCGCGACGCCCGCCCCGATTGCCGGAGGCGCGGCCTGACCCAATCGAAGCCGAACCCTGGCGCTCCCGCCGCCGAGCCAATCATGCAGACACGCTATGCCGGACTGTCGGCCCTGGTGGTCGATGACCACCCATTCCAGCTGCTGGCGGCAGAGCAGTTGCTGACGCAGCTGGGTGTCACCGACGTCCATGGCGCAGCCGACGGCCGCGTCGCGCTGGACCTGCTGGCTGCGCGCAAGTTCGACCTGGTGCTGTGCGATATCGAAATGCCGGGCCTCAACGGGCCGGCCATGATGGACGAGCTGACCCGGCGTGCGGACCACGCCTTCGTGGGGGCGCAGCCGCTGTGGGTATGGGTGTCGGCGCTGGAAGACGACATCATCGATTCCCACGTGAGCCTGGCGGATTCGGTCGGGCTTGCCCATGTGCGGGCCGTGCGCAAGCCGATCTCCGCCGTGGTGCTGGAAGAGATCCTGCAGGACGTGCTGGCGCGCGACCTGACCGCCGCGGCGCCGGTGGCCGCGCAGAACCAGCCAGACGATGCCGAGCTGCTGGCCGCGCTGCGCACGTCCGGCGCCATCTTCATCATGCTGCAGCCGCAGTTCCATATCGTCAGCGGCAAGCTGGCGGGAGCCGAGGCGCTCTGCCGCTGGCGCCATCCCTCGCTGGGCCTGATCCGGCCCGACCTGTTTATCCCGCGGCTGGAAACGCTGGGCGAGGCGGATGCGATTTTCCAGCTGGCGGGCCAGCAGTGCCTGGCGGTGCAACGGCAATTGCTCGCGCGCGGCGTACGCATCGCGCTGAGCATCAATGCATCGGCGCAGACGCTGTGCCGGCCTGGCGTGCTGGATGCCTTCGATGCCATGGTGGAAGCGAGCGGCATGCCGCGCCAGTTGCTGATCATCGAGCTGACCGAAGGCTATCCGGTACACGACACGCGCGCCTTGTCGATCGCGCTGAACCGCCTGCGGCTGCTCGGCTACGGCGTGGCGATCGACGATTTCGGCGTGGGCATCGCCACCCTGAAGCTGCTGGCCGACCTGCCCTTCACGCAGGTCAAGCTGGACCGCTCCTTCGTGGTAGCGGTGCCGGGCAACAGCCAGCGCGCGGCGATCTGCCGCAATATCATCAACCTGGCGCGCGATCTCAAGCTGGAGTGCGTGGCCGAAGGCATCGAGACGCCCGCGCAGCGCGATGCGCTGCAGGCGCTGGGCTGCGACCTCGGCCAGGGCTATCTGTGGTCGCCGGCGCTGCCGCCCGATATGTTCGTGGCCGAGGCCCTGGGCCGCTGGGCCACCTGAGGAGGCGCGCCGGCGGGCCCGGGCGGGCGCTAGTTCCAGCGCCCGGCGATACCGCCCACGCTCATGCGCCCGGCGCCCAGCAGCAGCACCGCAAGTGCGCTGGCCAGGTACAGTGCCTGCAGCTCCACCGCCCAGCCGCCGGTGTCGTTGATCAGGCCGAGCTGCTTGGTATGCACCAGCGCCACCGCCACCAGCATGTTGACGGCCACGATCAGCGCCGCGATGCGCGTCCACAGGCCAATGATCAGGAGGATCGGCGCCACCACTTCGCCGATATAGACCAGGTATGCGACGGCCGGCGGCAGGCCCGCCTGCGCCACCATCTGCGTGACGAAACCGGGGCCGTTGATCAGCTTGGCGACGCCGTGGAAGAGAATCAGCGCGCCGAGCACGATGCGCAGTATCGCCTTGCCGAGGTCCTGGGTTGCCTGAGTACCGCTCATGGTCGTCACTCCTTGTCCGGTCTTGTCCGGTCTTGTCCGGTCGAAACGCCCGGAAAGCGCCCGGAGAACCGGGACGCCGGCCGGTGGCCGATGCGCCTTTCGCTCCACGCGGGGCGCGCATCTGTACCTTAGTGCGCGCCGCCGTGAAGGTAAAGCCACAAGTTGCGCGCACGCGTCACGGCACGGTGGCCGCGCGCCGGGCAGGCGCTGTCAGGCCTGGCCAATCGGCCGGTGCATGCCCGGCTGGCGCAACTGCATGCCGGCCTTGCGCGCGGTCTCCGGCAGGATCTCGGAGAGAAAATCGAGGAAGCGCCGCAGCGCCGGTGGCATGCCTTTGCGCGAGGGGAATACCGCGTGCAAGGTGCCGACCGGCATGATCCATTGCGGCAGCAGCACCTCCAGCTCGCCGCTCTCGATGGCTTCGCGGCAGAACATGCGGGGCAGCATGGCCACCCCGACGCCGGCGATGGCGGCCTCGCGCAGCAGTGCGAATTCATCGGTGATCAGGCGCGGATCGTAGGCGATGTGCAAGGCCTGGCCGCTGTCGCAGCTCAGCGTCCATACGTGTTTGCCGTCGTGCGGCTTCTGGTTCACGCCGGGCATGCCGTCGAGCGCCTGGGGGGTGCGGGGCCGGCCGATGCTGTCCAGCAGCGTGGGGCTGGCCACCAGCATCAGCGGGCTCTCGCCATAGGTGCGCACCACCAGCGAGGAATCGTCCATGACATCGCGCACGCGCAGCGCCAGGTCGAAGCCTTCGCCGATCACGTCCACGCGCCGGTTGGTGGCTTCGATCTCCACCCGCACGCCGGGATTGGCCTGCATGAAGCGGCCGATCTCCGGCGCCAGCAAGCTTTGCGCGATGGCCACCGGGCAGCTCACGCGCAAGGTGCCGCCAGGTTGTTCGCGCGCTTGCTCGATCACCTCGTGTGCCGCTTCCGCCTCAGCCAGCATRGCCCGGCAGCGCTCGTAATAGGCCTCGCCGATGGGCGTCACGCGCACCTGGCGGGTGGTCCGCCGCAGCAATTGCACGCCCAGCTCGCGCTCGAGCTGCGCAATGCGCCGGCTCAGGCGCGATTTCGGCACGCCGCTGGCACGGCTGGCAGCGGAAAAACTGCCGTGCTGGACTACCTGGGCAAACAGCGAAAGATCGTTCAGGTCTTGCATCGGACTGCCTTTCGGGTAACGGGCCGGGGCCACCGGCTGGAGTTGCTTAGCCAGGTGTTCTGCCCTTGGAACAATAAGTTCTATTTTGCACCACTACCGGCATCAATGGCAGACCGCTATCTTTTGCTTCACCTAACCCCGAAACACAAATTCCCCAGTGGAGCTGAACATGAACATCCTGCAAATCGACTCGAGCGTACTTGGCGGCCATTCCGCTTCCCGTAGCCTGACCGCACAGGTCGTGGCCGATCTGCGCGCCAAGAACCCCGCCGCCAGCCTGACCGTGCGCGACCTGGACCAAGACGCCCCCGCCCACCTGTCCGGCGCGCTGCTGCCGGTGCTGGGCGGCCCGAAGGACGGCCTGAACGCCGTGCAGGAAGCCGAACTGCAACGCACCGAAGCCTTCCTGAAGGAATTCCTGGAAGCCGACGTGCTGGTGGTAGGCGTGCCGCAGTACAACTTCGGCATTCCCAGCCAGCTCAAGTCGTGGATCGACCGCATCGCCCAGGCCGGCCGCACCTTCCGCTACACCGAGAAGGGCCCGGAAGGCCTGGCCGGCGGCAAGCGCGTGATCGTGGTCTCGTCGCGCGGCGGCGTGCGCGCGGATGCATCCGCCCTGGACCTGCATGAGCAGACCGTGGACGTCGTGTTCCGCTTCCTCGGCATCACCGACATCACCTACGTGCGCGCCCACGGCCTGGCCTTCGGCCCCGACGCCCGCGAAGCCGCCCTGGTGTCGGCCCGCACCGAAGTGGCAGCACTGAACGACGCCGCCGCCCTGGCAGCCTGATCGCCCTCCAGGCGGCATTGCGCCGCCCGGCACAGGCGCACGGCCAGACTCCCGCCCGCGATTGCCGCCGGCGGGAGTTTTTCATTGCGGGCATCGGCATGGCGCTAGTGCTAGTGCCAGTGGTAGTGCCAGTGCTAGTGCGGATCCTCCAGCAGCCTGGCCCGGATGTCCYTTTTCAGCACCTTGCCAACCTTGGAGCGCGGCAGGTCAGGCCAGATTTCGATCTGCTTGGGCGCCTTCACGCTGCCGATGCGCGCCTTGGCAAAGGCCTTGATCTCGTCGCCGTCCACCTGCCGGCCGGGATGGAGCTGCAACACGGCCACCACGCGCTCGCCCCATTTCTCGTCGGGCAGGCCTACCACCGCGCTGTCCTGCACGTCGGGATGCTGCATCAGGACCTGTTCCACCTCGGTGGAGTAGACGTTGAAGCCACCCGATATGATCATGTCCTTGGCGCGGTCGACGATATAGAGGAAGCCGTCCGCGTCCAGGTAGCCGATATCGCCGGTGTGGTGCCAGCCATGGCGCGACGCTTCCTGCGTGGCTGCCGGATCCTTGTAGTAGCCCATCATCACCAGCGACCCGCGCACCACGATCTCGCCGCCCTGGCCGGCGGGCAGCAGCCGCCCGTCCGGGTCCATGATGCCCACCTGCACCAGCGGGCCCGGCCTCCCGGCGCAAGCCAGGCGGTGGCGGGCCACCGAGCCGTCGGCATTGAAATGCTCGGCCGGCGACATCATCGAGACCATCATCGGCGCCTCGGTCTGGCCGAACAGCTGGGCCATGACCGGGCCAAGGCGCTGCAGCGCCTCTTCCAGACGCGCGGCCGACATCGGCGCCGCGCCGTACCAGAAGCACTGCAGCGAATCGAGCGTGGCCGCAGGCAAGTCCGGATGCTGCAGCAGCATGTAGATCAGCGTGGGCGGCAGGAAGGTATGGGTCACGCGGCGCAGCGCGACCAGGCGGAGGAATTCGCCGAGGTCCGGCTTCGGCATGATCACGACCTCTCCGCCTAGCGCCATGACCGGCAGGCACAGCACGCCGGCCGCATGGGTCAGCGGCGCCAGCGCCAGGTAGACGGGCCGCCCGCGGAACGGATAGCCCATCAGGGTCAGCGCGGACATGGCCTCGAGGTTGCGGCCGGACAGCATCACGCCCTTGGGCTTGCCGGTGGTGCCACCGGTGCCGGCGATCATGACGAGGTCATCCGCCGCGGGCTGCTCCAGCGGCTCGCCGGAGCAGCCCGCCAGCCATTGTTCCAGTGAGGGCGCGAATGGCTGGGCGCGGTCCAGGCACACCACTTCGCGCAGCTTGGGCAGGTCGGCGCGCAGTTGCGCCACCAGTGGCGCGTAGTCGCTATGGAAGATCAGGCAGGCGCAATCGAAGGCGTCGAGCACGTAGCGGTTTTCGGTCGCTTCGTTGCGCGGGTTGACCGGGCACCAGACCGCCGCGGCGCGCGACAGGCCGAATACGCAGGCAAAGGCGCTGGCGTCGTTCGACGACAGCACCGCCACCTTCTCGCCCGGCCGGATACCGTTGCGCTGCAAGGCGCGCGCAACACGGTTGCTGAATTGCTGCACGTCGGCGTAGGACAGCCGTGCCTCGCCCATGGTCAGGCAGGGCGCGGCGGGATCCAGCGACGCGCCCTTGTCCAGGTAGTCGATCAAACGCATGCGGTTCTCCGCGAGAGGGAATGCCGGGGCCCGCCGGCCCCGGCGCAGGCCGTGCTAGCGATGAACCGTCAGCACCGGTTCCATCACCAGCCCGAAGCTCTTGAGCACGCCCAGCAATTCGCGGTGCCCGAAGGCCTGGCAGCCGGAGGCCAGCCCCGCCCGCCGTGGCGCCTGTTGCAGCAGCGAGTACGCGGCATAGGCCTGCAGCAGGCCGGTCTGCTTGTAATTGCAGTTGCCGTGGATCACGCAGTGCGCGCGCCCGAGCGGCCCGGATGCATAGACCGAATCGAGCGAGTTGTTCAGTCGCGGGTTCTCGCGCGGCGGCATGCCGGCCTGCACCGACGCCGCGATGTCCGCCAGCGCGGCTTCCTGCTGGTCCAGCGGCAGCACCTTGATCTTCTCTTCCACCATCTGCGCGGTCGCGATCACGCCCTTCATGACTTCGCGCGAGAACACGCCGCCGGCCACCTTGCAGTTGGCCACGCGCGGATCGTCCTTGAACCAGACCGGATGGGAGGTGCCGCCCCATGGCAGCGCCAGCGCGCTTTCGTGCTGGCCGGGGACGTTCACCTCGAAGCTGGTGCCGGGCGCCCATTCGACATACTGGTTGTTGACCAGGTGGTACCACTTGGCCTTGAGGATGGTGAAGATGGTCTGGGTGGACGCATAGGTGGGGAAGCCCTTCCACAGCACCAGGATGTCGAGCGTGTCGAGCCCCGGCATTTCCAGGCAGATATTGGCGGCGATCTCGCCGGTGGTGTACATCTGCGCCAGGCCCGGCGACAGCAGCAGGCCCTTTTCCTGGAAGGCGGCGCCGAAGCGCGCCTGCGCATCCAGCAGCCAGTCCTGCTCGCCGGTGGTGTCCATGTAGTGGCAACCGGCCGACAGGCAGGCCTGCGCCACCTCGCCGCCGAACTTGATGAACGGCCCGACCATATTGCAGACCACCCTGGCGCCGTGGAACAACTCGGCCAGCGCGGCCGCGTCGTGATCCACCTCGGCCACTTCGTAGTCTGCGGTCTCGATGCCCGGGATCCGGTCCATCACCGCCTGCACGCGCGCCGCGTCGCGCCCCGCGGCGATGAAAGGCACGTTGAATTCGCGCAGGTATTCGCATACCAGCCGTCCGGTGTAGCCCGAAGCGCCGTAGACCACGACGGGTTTCTTCTTGCTCATGATGTGTCTCCTGTTTTCTTGCCTGGTTCTCGCTTGCCTGGTTATCGCTTGTCCTGCCCTCCTGCCCTCCTGCCCTCCTGCCCCGGCCCCGCGCGCTACATGCCCATGCCGCCATCGACCGGCAGGCCCGCGCCAGTGATAAAGCGCGCGGCATCGGAGCACAGGAAGACCACGGCGTCGGCCATGTCGGTGACCTCGCCCAGGCGCGCCAGCGGGGTCTGGCCGATCACCTCGGTCACGGCCGCCTCGGCCGTCGGCCAGAAGCCCGCGGCGACGAGGTCGTCGGCGAGTTGCATGCCCATCTGGGTCGGCACCAGGCCGGGGTAGACGCAGTTGACCCGCACGCCGTAGCCGAGCTTGCCGGACTCCAGCGCGGCCACGCGCGTGAGGCGGTCCACCGCTGACTTGCTGGCCGAGTAACCGGCGATGGCCGGGAACGCGATGGTGGCGGCGACCGAAGAAATATTGACGATGGCCCCGCCCTTGCCTGCCTGCGCGCCTGGACCCGACTGGCCGGCGCCCTGCGGGCGCATGGCGCGAAAAGCGTGCTTGATGCCCAGCGCGGTGCCGATCACGTTGACGTCGAACATGCGGCGCAGGCTGGCAGCGTCGATATCCGCCACCAGCGAGGTAATCTCGATGCCCGCGTTGTTGACCAGGATGTCGAAGCCGCCGAGCGCGTGGCCGGTGGCGGCGACCGCCTCGATCCAGCTCTCCTCCCTGGTCACGTCCAGCGGCACGAAGCTGGCCTTGGCGCCCGACGCGGCAATCCGGGCCGCGGTCTCGCGCCCCAGGTCGGCGAGCAGGTCGCCGATCATCACGGCCGCGCCGGCGCCGGCCAGCGCTTCTGCAATACCTGCGCCAATACCGCGCGCGCCCCCGGTCACCAGGGC
>NZ_JBFTND010000271.1:0-9719 GCF_056397305.1 Cupriavidus sp. 05N40 | reverse complement strand
GTTGCACAAGCTGCCCTTCGATGTGACGCGCGACTTTGTGGCCGTGGCGCAGATCTTCTCAGGGGGCATCCATCTGGTCGCCTCTCCGGATTTTCCAGCGCACAACCTGAAGGAGTTCGTTGCCCTCGTCAAGGCGAATCCCGGCAAGTACGACTATGCCACCTGGGGTCCGGGCTCCACCGGACAGCTTGTGATGGAGTACCTGAAGCGGCAGGAGGGACTCGACATCCGGCATGTGCCCTACAAGACGATCGGCCAGATCTACCAGGACATGCAGGGCGGGCGGGTGAAGGTGGCCTTCGTCGACGCGACCAGTTCCGTGCCGCTGATCARGACCGGAAAGCTGCGCGGCCTCGCCATCACCGGGTCGCACAGGGGCCCGGCGCTACCGGACCTGCCGACCATGACCGAACAAGGTTATCGCTTCGATACGGATGCCTGGTACGGCGTGTTCGCCCCGCGCGGTACGCCGGCCAGCATAGTAGCGGCCGTGCATCGGGAGATCCTGAACACGCTGTCCGCCCCGGAACTGCGTGACCGGTTCGTCCAGCTGAACCTGGTCGATCCGCCATTGAAAAGCCCGGAGCAGTTTGCCAATACCGTCCGTACCGACCTGTCCCTCTGGCAAGGCATTGCCAAGGCAAACGGAATCAGCCTGGACTGAGAGCCCGGGGTCTTGCGCCCTCGCCTGCACGGCCGCCAGTTCGGTGCGCAGGTCCGCGACAGGCCCGGGCATTGCATGACCTGTTCGGCCTGTCGGTCGACGGGCTCGCTGGCCAAATGATCCTCAGTCGATCACCCACCCACCCTCGATCAAGCTTTCGAGACTTGGGTAGCTATGCCCTTGCCCGTCAGTGAGCAGGCGTCACCGAATTGCCCGCAGCCTCGCATTGACCGCATTCACATCAAAGCCAACTGGATCGAATACGCCGCCAACCCACGACCGGAAGTCATTGTGCTGTTCGTGGTTCTTGTCCCGGAGCGCTGCAAGGAATTGCGCATAACCGTGTGGCCCGCCAACGTCTTCCGGAGGGCAAGCGTTCTCGCCAGCCAGGCAAGCCGGCAGAGCCAGCGCCAGGTCAGGGTAGCCAACTGATTCGACAATGACACGGTGCCGCCAGTCATCGCCAAAATCATAGCGGTACTCGAATTCAGTGACCGCGCCGAGTGCATTGTTCAGCCGGACGCCCTTCTCCGACCGCAGGCCTTCATCCGAGACGTCCTTATCCTGCACACCGAACCGCTCGCTGTCGATGTCGAATTCATGCAGTCCACGCTCTGCCCGGCGTTGACCGCCCGCTGCAGCCAGTCCGGCATGGCGCCGCGGCCATCCCAGCCCTGCCCGTGCGCGTTGCGATAGCGCACCGCGCCAGGCAACGTCGCCGGTGGCGGCTCGGGAAAACAGCCAGCGGCCTGCAACTGGGTCAGGGTCAGGCCGTGCTGGGCCATCTGGATGCGGATCCAGGTAATCGCTTCGGCGCGCTCGATTTCGATCGACATTATTTTCGGTGCACAGATTGGAGGAAGCTGCGGAGCAGGATCCTGCGTGGTCGTCTTAGAGACCGTTGGGCCTCAGCATTGTTCGGGCGGCTCGTTGGTGTCAAGCCACCCACCGCATTGGGGACTGGGCATCACGTGCCCACCCATCGCTTAAAAATTAATCAGATCCGAGGGGCCCGCCGAATAGCTGGTCCTCGCGCGGCTTGTCCACAGGCTTATCCCGTGGCGCAGTGGACAAATCCTCGCCCCCTCTTCTCTTCAGGCCGGCCCCGGCTTGAACTTGGTGCGCGCCACCGGCGTCCGACGCCGGGCCGGCGCCAGATGGCGCGCCGCAGCGGCCTCCGCCTGGGCACGCTCGGCCCGCCGCAGCGCCGCTTCCAGTTCGGCCCGCAGCCCGTCCTGTGCCGCCTGCCCTTGTCCGAGCGCCTGCCGGGCCTGCGCCAGTTGCTCGCCGAGCGTGTCGCGCTCGGCCTGCAAGCGCGCCCGCGCCTCGGCACCGGCCACGGCGGCGTCCTGCGCCCTCGCCTGTACGGCCGCCAGTTCGGTGCGCAGGTCCGCGAGCACCTGCTCGCCCTTCTGGCGCAGCGTGCGTTCCTGGTCGATCTCGCGCAGCGCGCGGCGTTCGGTGGCGCTGGCCCGTTCCTGGGCCACGGCGACCTGCTCGCGGGTGTGCTCCAGCTCCGTCGAGAATTGGGTGCGCAGCTCCTGCAGTTGCCGCTCGAGCGCTGCGAGCTGGCGCGTGCCTTCCTCCTGACGCGCCTGGGCAGCCGCGAGAGCCTGGCGCGCGGCCTCCAGTTCGCCCTGTAGCGCCGCGCGCGCCTGCTGGGCGGCGTCACAGTCGGCCTGGACGGCGGCGGTCTCCTGTTCGGCCACCACCACCGCGGCGCGCGCTTGGTCGCGCTGGGCCTCGGCTTCACTGGCCTGGAGCCGGGCCTCGGCCCGCAAGGCGGCCAACTCGCCGGTGGCCGCCTCGTTGGCGGCCTGCCAGATCGATTGCACGGCATTGGCGGCGATCGCCTTGAGCGCGTCCGGCAGGCCGGGATGGTCGATGGTCACGCGCATCTTGTCGCGCAGGTCGGTCCAGAACTGCGCCAGCACCTCGGTCGGCGTGCCCATGCTGCCCTTGCGCACCAGTTGATAGAGCTTGTTGGCGGTGGGGGTGATGCCGTAGCGGAAAAAGAGCAGGCCGCAGACCTCGCGGTAGAGCGCGCGGGTCTCGGGGAATTGGGTGCGCAGGGCGGCCACGTCGGCGGCGAGCGTGGCCTGCAAGGCGGCGTCGGACGGCGTGGATTCAGGGCTGGCGGTCATGGTTTGGCAAAAATCGTCCGAGAATTTTCAATATATTACTACGTAATACGTATTTAATATTGATTTTTATCTCACACGTTAGACATAATTACGCTTCTGTCTATAACTTATGGCGCACTGCCCTCCTGACTTGCGCCTCGGCCACACTTTCGGCAAACCGCTCGCACGAAAGTGATCGCGGCGGCTAGGAGAGGCTGACCTGGAAGAACTGGAAGCGGCGGGAGGCCTCGGCCCGGCTGGCTGCGGCGGGCGGTCAATGCGGGGCTGACGGCGGGATTTTTCCGGGATCGGATAAGAGTCCTGGAGAACCAAGCGGGGCCCGGAATCTCGCAGGAGCCTTGCTTGCCCCCGGCCCAGTCACCGTCACACTTGTGGCAGCCGAGCTGGTGCTCGCCGGGAAGGGTGACTTCCGCAGCCCACGTGGCTATGCCCACGCGGGCCTGATGGCCTTTGTTCGGCTGCGCTGCTCGTCGGATTCGGCCCATCATCCCCGGCGGGTCATACGCCACGGCGGCCTTGGCCCCAGGGCTTTGCGCAGCATCTCGACGAAGAGCCGCGCACGCATTGATGACTGGCGCGACTGCGGCACCAGCGCCATCACGTCGGCGTCGGGCAGCCGGTACGCTGGCAGCAGCGCTACAAGACGGCCGGAGAGCAGTTCATCGGCCACATCCCATTCTGACCGCGCCATGATGCCTTTGCCGGTCAGGCACCAGTGATGGACAACATCGCCGTCGTTGCTCTCCATCGTTGGGCGCACCCGCACTGTCTGTTCTCGCGATCGCGCATGGCGAGGGTTCTGGCTTTGGCTGTTTCCGCCGTCCTTTGCGCCGTCATCGCAGGTAAAGCGCCACAGCGTCACATCCTCCTCGTTCTCCCTGAGAACCAGGCAGGCGTGCCGTTCGAGATCTGCAGGCGTTTCCAATGGCGGTACTTTGGCCAGGTATTCGGGCGCCGCGCACAGGATGCGTCGGTTCGGCGCAATGCGATGCGCAATCCAACGCGAATCCGGGATCTCGCCGATGCTGACCAGCACGTCGAAGGCATCACGGCCATGCACCGGCTGGCGCGGCAGCATCAGGTTGTCCGACAGGTACAACTGCACCTCGAGATTGGGATGCGTGCCATGGAACTGCGCCAACAGCGGACCGAGGTAGCGGCGCCCAAAGCCAAACGGCCCGTGGACTTTGAGCTTGCCTGCCACGGCCTGGCTGCGCTGCTGCAGTGCCTCTTCGATCGCCTGCATCTGTTCCAGGACACCGGTGGCGTGCTGCGCCAGCAGATGCCCTTCGTGCGTGAGTTGGAGGCGCCGTGTGGTGCGCTGGGCTAGCCGGATACCCAGGCGCGCCTCCAGTTGGCCCAGGCGCTTGGTCACGGCCGGTGGGGTGACGTTCTCCTCCCGGGCCAATGCGGCCAGGCTTCCTAAGCGATCCAGCGCCAGAACGAACCGCAGATCTTCGATGTCTAGCTTCATTATTAACCTTCAGGTGAATTAAGAAATTCTATGGCATTAACCACATGAGGGCATGGCATACCTACACTGGCGACTCGAAACCCGGAGACCGCCGCCATGACACAGCCAACACATCAGCCACTGCAAACACCTCAAGCCCGCCAATACGATTTCGTCCTGTTCGATCTGCTAACCGCGTTGCTCGACTCCTGGTCCCTGTGGAATAGCGTCGCGGGCAGCGAGACGGCAGGCCGGGCCTGGCGTGCCGCCTACCTGAAGCGCACCTATGCGTGCGGCGCCTACCGCCCCTACGAGACGCTAGTGCGCGAGGCCGCGATCGAGACCGGGCTGCCACCATCCATGGCTGACGCGCTCGAAGAACGGTGGACAGAGCTCACGCTGTGGGACGGTGCCGCCGCTGTTCTCGACGCCCTGCGCGCATCGCATGGACTCGGTGTTGTGACCAACTGCTCCGAGCGTCTCGGGCGGCTGGCGGTCGAGCGCCTCAATGTGCCGATGGACGTGATAGTGACGTCCGAGCGCGCCGGCTTCTACAAGCCGGATCCGCGCCCCTATCGACAGGCGCTGCAGGAATTGGGGGCGGAGGCTGCCAATACGCTATTCGTCGCCGGATCCGGCTTCGATCTGTTCGGAACATCGGCGGTAGGGCTCGACACCTACTGGCACAACCACGCAGGGCTGCTTTTGCCCGACGGCGCGCCGGCACCGTTGCAGCAGGGCCCGAGCCTCCTGCCCGTGCTCGAGCTCGTCGCAACGCCGCGCAGCGGAACCCAAGCGCAGGGTTGAGAGGCGCGCTACTTGCGAGGAGACCCAATGAAATCCGCCATTGCCACCGCCCTGCTCGTCGGCTCGCTGAGCGCCGTCGTTGTCCCAACCGCGTTTGCTGCCACTGCGCCCGCTGCACCGCCCGCGCCGGCGCAAAAGTGGCCAAGCAAGCCACTTACGCTCATCATGCCGTTCCCTGCCGGCGGCCCCAGCGACGCGCTGGCCCGCGCCGTTGCCGCCAGGATGGCATCCGGCCTGGGCACATCGATCGTGGTCGAGAACGTTGCGGGCGCAGGCGGCTCGATCGGCATGCAAAAACTCGCTCGCGCGCCCGCCGACGGCTACACGATCGGTTTCGGCACCATAGGCACCCAGGCGGCCAACATGATCCTGTATCGCAAGCCGCTGTATGACGCGCGTCAGGATTTCGAGCCGCTGGGGCTGGTCGGGTCCGCGCCCGTGCTCCTGCTGGTCAAGCGCGATCTGCCAGTCAATGACTTCAACCAGTTCACCGACTACCTTCAGGGACATCCGGCCACCACGTCATATGGCACCGCTGGGATCGGTTCCATCTCGCATCTGGCGTGCCTGATGCTCCTGGGCGACCTGAAGCTGAATGCCATGCACGTTCCGTACAAGGGCGTGGCGCCGGCGATGGCAGGTTTGATGGGTGGCGAGACAGACTTCACCTGCGATCAGACCACCACATCACTCGCGCAGGTGGCGAGTGGCCGTGTCCGCGCCATCGCGGTGCTGACGCGGGAGCCTCTGCCCACGCTGCCCAAGGTCGCCACGGCGCAAAGCAGTGGCAAGACACGCATCGATTTCCATTCCTGGAACGGCCTGTTTGCTCCCAAGGGCACCCCTGCTCCTGTGGTGGCCAGGCTGAATCAGGCAATCAACGACGCGTTGGCTGACACTGCCCTGGTGCGCCAGATGCACGAAGTGGGTGTCGAGTTCCCGGCCCGCGCCGACAACACGCCCGCCAATCTAGCCCGGCTTGTGGAGCGCGATTTCCGGCGCCTGCGGCCGCTTCTCGAAGCCAACAAGGTGCAACTGGATTAAGCAAGCGGGCAGCCGCTCGCTGCGTGCTGCCCCCAACAAAGGATTCCCATGACTTTGCAARAACTTGAAACGCCGGCGCTTGTGCTGGACCGAGCCAAGATGGAACGCAATATCGCGCGGCTGCGCAACCGCCTTGCGCCCTCCGGCGTCACGCTGCGGCCACACGTCAAGACCAACAAGTCGGTCGACGTCACGTCTTGCATCGGTGCAGCTGGTACGCCAATCACCGTGTCCACACTGAAGGAAGCTGGCTACTTCCTTGACCACGGCTGGAGCGACATCCTGTACGCGGTGGGCATCGTGCCGTCCAAGCTGGCGCATGTCGAAGACCTGGTGCGGCGGGGCGCAAAGCTGACGCTGCTGCTCGACAACGTGGAGGCGGCCAGCGCGCTCGCGGCCTGGTGTCGCGAGCGCGCCCTCAACGTGCCGGTGCTCATCGAGATCGACACCGACGGTCACCGCTCAGGCGTCAAGCCGGAGGACCCGTCGTTGCTCGATATCGCTGCCGCACTGGGCTATGACGAGGGGACTGGCGCCTGGCTCGCGGGCGTGCTCGCCCATGCAGGCGACTCGTACAACTGCCGTTCGGTCGAGGCGATTGAAGCCCTGGCCGAGCAGGAGCGCGCCGGCGCCGTAAGGGCGGCGGAACGTTTGCGCGCCGCCGGCCATCGCGCGCCGGTGGTTAGCGTCGGTAGTACGCCGACCGCTCATTTCGCCCGCTCGCTCGAGGGCGTGACAGAGGTACGGGCAGGGGTGTTTGTATTCTTTGATCTGGTGATGCGGGGCATTGGGGTCTGCGACACAGATGACATTGCGCTGTCGGTCTTGTGCACGGTGATCGGGCACCAGCGTGAAAAAGGCTGGCTGATCACCGATGCAGGCTGGATGGCAATGTCGCGCGACCGTGGCACCGCGAAGCAACCGGTCGACCATGGCTATGGATTGGTTTGCGATATCGACGGCAAGCCGCTGTCAGATCTGGTGATGATCGACGCCAACCAGGAGCATGGTATCGTCCGCCACCGCACGGATCCGACCGCCACGCCAATGCTCCCACTCGGCACGCTTTTGCGCGTGCTGCCGAATCATGCATGCGCGACAGCGGCACAGCACGGGGCCTACGCGGTAGTAGCGGGCGGCACTGCGTTGCAAGCGCGTTGGACCCGCTTTGGGGGATGGTGAGCGCGATGGCTAAAAGCAATCCTGGCACAATCGCCGCCTCTACGCCCGCGGCAACCACCGGAGTCAACAATGGCGTCGCTTTTTTCGACGTGCCGGCACTAGCTGCGCCACGCGGCCACAACTCGCACGTTGCGACGGGCCAAGGCCTCGTCTTCGTCTTCGTCTTCGTCTTCGTCTTCGTCTTCGTCTTCAGTGTGTCACCGTGATGACAGGGCAGCCTTGCACCGTCTTGGTGTTTCCCCGAGATTGTGCTGACCGCGCCTTACCCTAATAATCGCGCCCTGTGCCTGCGTCGTGCAGGCGCAGTAAGGGCTTGATTGCCCAGGATAAAAAGGAAGTCCAGATGTTCCGCTTCGAGTATGGAACGAGCAATGTTTATGTCCAGCTTGGATTCGCGGATGCCGAAGAAATCCCGCTCAAAGCGGGAATTGTGAGAGACATCACCGACCGCATTCGGGCCGCCGGGCTGACGCTCTCGGATGCCGCCGCCATGCTAGGGACATCACAATCGGATCTGCTCCTGGCGCTTTGCGGGAAATTCCAATCTTTCCGCGCAGCAGAGTTGCACAGTTGGCTTGATCGGCTGAACTTCCCGTTGCTGCCGAAAAGCCGATAAGCCCTGGACGCTTGCAGGGGGCATCGACCTGATGCCCGAGTGGCTGCAGGCTATATTGCCACCGGGACAATGCACGGTACGGCGGAACTGGATACGTCAATACAGCCTCATCCTCGCTAGTCCGATGCAGGGACTACACAGTGGCGGGCTTCGCCCAGCGGATCAATTCCGCCTTCAGTTCCCTGGACTCCTGCTCGAGAGCGCCTCATCGTTCCAGAGCTTTGCCAGCTTCATGCACTCATCGGCAAACGACTCGCGCGCCTGAGGGGTCTCGCCACCATTCCTTCCCGCTCTTTCGCGCGATCCTCATCATCCGCCGACTTGATGCTGGAGCAGATGCGGAGCTTGGTCAGCATCGACCACATTTCATTGCCGCTATTGGCCCGTCACTTGCGGGCTCCACGGGTTGTGGGTGTTTGACGCCTGGCGATTAATTGCGTTTTCCTGCGACGATGGGAGGGCTGAGGCGCCAGCCGACTCGAGGGACGACAGCGTTGCCGGAGCACAATCATCCACTTGATCGCTGATTTTGTCGTCTTTGTCTTGCTTTTATCAGCATCCCGCCGTCAAGTCGCCTCTGTCCGCCAGTTTGCGAAACATGAGAAGACCCGACTAACATCCCCTCTCCGATTCATGCCAGTGCTCGGCCTTCCTGTGAGACGACCGCGCCGAGGATGACCGAAACAGGAGGTGATGTGGGAAATGCATCCACTAGCGGACCTGCCAGCATGCTGGCCCACTGCGATGCGCTGGCTGTGCAACCCGCGGAGCGACCCGCACCTGCAGGAGTTCGGCAATTGCTGATTGACCAACTGAACCAGGTCGCGGCCGAGCGCGCCGCAGGTGCATTGACGCGCCACCGCCGCACCGCGCTCACCGGTTGCGCACCTCACCAGACGGTTAGCGTCAAAGACGGTGAAGCACGTCTTCTGCTGAGTTTTTGCAGCAACGACTACCTCGGGCTGGCAAGCCACCCGGCGGTGATCGCCGCGTTCGCGGAGGGGGCCCGGCGTTACGGCGCGGGTAGCGGCGCTCCCGCCCGCGTCAATGCGCATCCGCTCGCCCACCACCAACTGGAAAGCGAGCTGGCCCGGTGGTTCGCGCCGAATATTCCCAAGGTGCAGGCGCTCTACTTCTGCACCGGATACATGGCCAACCTGGCCGTGCTGAGCGCGCTGGGCACGGCCGACGCCACCCTGTTTTGCGACAAGCTCATCCATGCCTCGCTGATCGATGGCGCGCTGCTGGCTCGCGCCACGATGAAAAGGTACCCACACTGCGATATCACCGCGCTCGCCAGGCAGCTTGCTGCCTGCAACAGCCCGCTAAAGCTGATCGTGACCGACAGCGTGTTCAGCATGGATGGCGACATGGCACCGCTTGCCGAAATGCTGGCACTGGCCGAGCGCCACGACGCCTGGATCGTGGTGGACGATGCCCACGGCTTTGGCGTGCTGGGGCAGCGAGGCCGAGGTGCCCTGGAGCATCTGGGGCTGACCTCCGAGCGCCTGATCTATGTCGGCACGCTGGGCAAGGCGGCGGGCGTGGCGGGCGCGTTTGTCGCTGCCCACCGGACGATTGTGGAGCATCTGGCCAACGTGGCCCGCCCCTACATCCACAGCGAGGCTGCGCCGCCGGCCATCGTTCATGCGCTCCTGAGCAGCCTGGCGCTGATCGCAGGCCATGAAGGACGCGAGCGCCGCGACCACCTGGCGCAGTTGATCGGGCAGTTGCGCAACGGCCTTCAAACCCTGCAGGTCCGGCATCCGCACGCCGGCTGGCATCTCGCCGACAGCAGTACACCCATCC
>NZ_JBFTND010000270.1:0-8481 GCF_056397305.1 Cupriavidus sp. 05N40 | reverse complement strand
GCGGTGGGCGATGTGGTATCGCTGCGGGCGCCGTCCGGCAACTTCGTGATGCCGGTGCGTTCCCGGCGGCCGCTTGTGCTGCTGGCCGGCGGGATCGGCATCACGCCGTTCATCTCGCTGCTGGAATCCCTCGCGGCCGCCAGCGATCCGGGCCATCCGGTCGATCCGGTCGATCCGGTCGATCGGCCCAGGATCCTGCTGCTGTACGCGAACCAGAACGGCCAGGCGCACGCCTTCCGCTCGCGCATCCGCGCGCTGCGCGAGTGCATCACGGGGCTGGAGGTGATCGATTTCTACGACCGCCCCGACGCGTGCGATCGGCCCGGCATCGACTACGACGTGGCCGGGCGTGTCAGCGCCGGCCATGTCCCGCCGGAATGGCTCGGCGCCCGTCCGCTGGTCTATATGTGCGGCCCGGCGCCGATGATGAGCGCCTTTGCCGATGCGCTGGCGGCCAGGGGAATGCATCGCTCCGACATCTTCCGCGAGGTGTTCCGCTCCCCCGAACGCACGGTGTCCGGTCCCGAGCAGCAGTTCAACGTGGTCTTCGCGAAATCCGCCACCGCGCGCGTCTGGCGCTCGGCCGACGGACCCTTGCTGGGGTTCGCCGAAAGGCTGGGCCTGGCGCTGCCCAGCGGATGCCGGGTCGGACAGTGCGAAAGCTGCGCCGTGCCGGTCGTGTCGGGCCGCGTCCTCCACCTGCATGGCGAAGAGCCGGAGGATGCCGGCGTGTGCCTGGCATGCCAGGCGATCCCCGCGAGCGACATCGTGCTGGATGCCTGATCTCATCCGCGCCGGCGGCGAGCGGCCCGCAAGCCATCACACGTTCCCTCCCCAACTCCATCACGTAAAACATGCAGATACTCGACTCCGACACCACCCGCGCGCTGCTGCCGTTCGATGCGCTCGTGCCCGCCTTGCGCGACGCCTTCATCCGCGGCTGCGAGGTCCCGCAGCGCCACAGCCATGCCATCGGCACGCCCGGCGAGGCGGCAGGAACGGTGCTGCTGATGCCGTCCTGGCAGCCCGGCGCCTACCTCGGCGTCAAGACGGTCACCATCTATCCGGGCAACACGCAGGCTGGGTTGCCGGGCCTGTACTCGACCTACCTGCTGCACGATGCGCGCACCGGCAAGCCGCTGGCGATGATCGACGGCAACGAGATCACCTCCCGCCGCACCGCCGCCGCGTCGGCGCTGGCGGCGTCGTACCTGAGCCGCCGCGATGCGTCGTCGATGCTGGTGATCGGCGCGGGGCGGGTGGCGAGCCTGCTGCCCTATGCGTATCGCGCGGTTCGGCCCATCGAACGCGTAGCGGTATGGGACATCAACGCGCACCAGGGCGAGCTGCTGGCGGCAAGGCTGCGGGCCGACGGCTTCGACGCCCGCTTTGCCGCATCGGTTTCGCACGGCTGCGAAGGCGTCGATATCGTGACCGCGGCCACGCTCTCCACCGTGCCCATCGTCCGGCGGACCTGCCTCGGCCCCGGCACGCACCTGGACCTGATCGGCGGCTTCACGCCAGCCATGCGCGAAGCGGACGATGCCTGCTTTGACGCAACCTCGGTGTTCGTCGACACCGGCGAGGCGGTCCTCAAGGCGGGCGACCTGCTGCACCCCATCGAACAAGGCGTGCTGCGGGCGGCCGACATCCGGGCGACGCTGGCGGACCTGTGCCGGCAAGCCCATCCGGGCCGCGCGGACGAGCAGGAAATCACGGTCTTCAAGGCAGTCGGCACCGCGCTGGAAGATCTGGCGGCCGCCGTCATGGCCTATGAGGGATTCGAAGGCTAGCGCGGCATCGTGCCGCGCGCAAAGCCATGGCAATGCAAGGAGACAGTAAATGAAAAGCGCACCCCTATCCCTGGAAAACGGGGACAACCCAAGCCGCGGCGGACTGGAACGGCTGGCCATCAAGGTCACCGACTGGTCCGAGCGCTGGTTCCCCGATTCGTATATCTTCGCCGCCATCGCGGTGGTCGTCGTGGCGCTCGGCGCCATCGGCATCGGCGCGTCCACGCAGAGCGTGGCGCAGGCCTTCGGCGATGGCTTCTGGAGCCTGATACCGTTCACCATGCAGATGGCGGTGGTGGCGATCGCGGGGTACGTGGTGGCGGCGTCRCCGCCCGCGTCGCTGCTGATCGCGCGCCTCGCCGCCTTGCCCGGGACGGCGCGCGGCGCCGTCGCCTTCGTGGCACTGGTCAGCCTGCTGACCTCCCTGCTGAACTGGGCCGTCAGCCTGATCTTCAGCGGCCTGCTGGTGCGCGCCATCGCGCGGCGCACCGGGCTGCGCGTGGACTACCGGGCCGCCAGCGCGGCCGCCTACCTGGGCATGGGCGCCACCTGGGCGCTTGGCCTGAGTTCGTCCGCGGCGCAGTTGCAGGCGAATCCGGCCAGCCTGCCCAGGTCGCTCCTCGATATCACCGGCGTGATTCCGTTCGCCGAGACGATATTCCTGTGGCAATCGATGGCAATGACCGCCGTGCTGATCGTGGCCTCCCTGCTGGTGGCTTACTTCTCCGCGCCCACCGGGGAGCGCGCCCGCACCGCGAAAGACATGGGCGTGGACCTGGACGATGCCGGCGATGTGACCGGGCGCCCGACGCGCCCCGGCGAATGGCTCGAATACAGCCCGCTACTGACACTGCTGATCGTGGCGCTCGGGACCGGCTGGCTGGTGCACGAATTCACCACCAAGGATCCGGTCCTCGCGATCTCCAACCTCAATACGTACAACTTCCTGTTCCTCATGCTGGGGATGCTGCTGAACTGGCGCCCCAAGCGTTTCCTGCGGGCTGTCGCGAGGTCCGTACCATCCACCGCCGGCGTGCTGATCCAGTTCCCCCTGTACGGCGGCATCGCCTTCATGCTCACCAAGGCGGCGGGCGTGGATGGCGCTAGCCTGTCGCACCACCTGGCGTCGGCCTTCGTCTCGGTGGCCACCAGGGAGTCGTTCTCGGCGGTGATGGGCGTCTATTCGGCGGTGCTGGGATTCTTCGTACCCTCCGGCGGCGGCAAGTGGGTCATCGAGGCGCCGTACGTGATGCAGGCCGCCAACCAGCTGCAGGTCCACCTCGGCTGGGCGGTGCAGGTGTACAACGCCGCGGAGGCGCTGCCCAACCTCATCAACCCCTTCTGGATGCTGCCGCTGCTGGGTGTGCTCGGGATCCGGGCCAAGGACGTGGTCGGCTTCACCTTCACCCAATTGCTGGTGCACGCGCCGCTGGTGCTGTTCATGCTGTGGGCGTTCGCCGCGACCTTGCCTTATCGCCCGCCCGTGATGCCATAGGCTGCGCTTGCCGCCTGGTGTGGCCTGGTGTGGCCTGGCAGGAAGCGTAAAAACCGGGACTGCCCCCGTCCCGGTTTAAGATGCTGGTTTTGCGGCCGGCCCGGCCGGCGCATCCGACTTCCCACCCAGCCAAGCCAACGATGAAGAAGATCTCCCTGCTCCTCGCCGCCCTCGCCTGCGCCGGCGCCGTTCACGCCGCAGCGCCTGCCGGCCCCGCGGAAACCCTGCCTTCCGGCATGACCATCCAGCACCTGGTCAAGGGCACCGGCCCCTCGCCCAAGGCCTCCGACACGGTCAAGGTCCATTACCGCGGCACGCTCACCGACGGCACCGAGTTCGACAGTTCCTACAAGCGCGGCCAGCCGATTTCGTTCCCGCTCAACCGGGTCATCCCGTGCTGGACGGAAGGCGTGCAGAAAATGCAGGTCGGCGGCAAGGCCAAGCTGGTCTGCCCGGGCCCGACCGCCTACGGCGCGCGCGGTGTGCCGGGCACGATCCCGCCCAATGCCACGCTGAATTTCGAGGTGGAGCTGCTGGGCATCGGCGGCTGAACGGACAAGAACGCATGGCCTGCCACCGCCGGCCATGCGTGATGCGTTCCCGCATCAGTTAGACTTGGCCATCTCGGAATATGAATAACAGGGATGAGAAAAGCCGGACGGATCAAATCCTGGAATGCCGACAAGGGCTACGGTTTCATTGAGGTTCACGCCCAGTCGAAAGATGTTTTCCTTCATGTCAGCTCGCTGCAGAATCGCAGCGCCGTGCCCCGGGCTGGCGACCGGGTATCGTTTGAGATCACGACGAGCAAGGAAGGCCGCCCGCAGGCAAGCCGGGTTTCGATAGCGGGCGCCCCGAGGCAGGCAGCAGCGCAGGCATCAGCGCAGGCAAGCCTGCTTCCAGCGGTGACGGGCGCGTTCGCCCTGGCCACGGTGATCGGCATTGCCCTCGCAGGTTACCTGCCGCGCGGCGTGGCGCTCCTCAGCCTTGCCCTCAGTGTGACGGTGTTCGCGCTCTACGCCATGGACAAGGGCCGCGCAGCCCGCAGGGAGTGGCGTGTTCCCGAGGCAAACCTGCATCTGCTCGCCCTCTTCGGGGGCTGGCCGGGCGCGCTTGCGGCCCAGCACCTGTTCCGGCACAAGAACCAGAAGCGGGAATTCCAGTTCATCTTCCGGGCCACCGTGGCGCTGAATGTCGGGGCGATGATCCTCTGGATCACGGCAGTCCGTGCATGAAGCGCGCGCTCCGGACGAATGGCCCGCCGGATGCCCGGGCCACCTGCTGTTTGAACGTTCAGGCCCGGGCTTCCGGCGGAACTCCGGACTGTCGTACAAAAGCAACAAAAAGCTGGCGCGAAGCAAGTCCCCGGGCGGCTCCGGTATTTTCCCCGCCCAACGCTGCGCATACGAGGGCAGGCACGGCCCGAATAGCCGGAATACCTGAAAATCCGTGTCGCGGTCTTTAGAATCGGGCCTGGCCGTAACGCGCTGCCCGCCAAAGCCGATTCCCATTATTCGGGTGATTATGGTATTAGTTTCAGGCTGAGGCTAGCCCACAAAGGACTACGAGTTAAAGATCCCATGACATCGTATACGTATGATGCTGTTCTGACGGACGTACCTCCGCATTCGCTATCTTCCGTCGGGAATCCGCACGTATCGTCTGATGTATCGGCGCAGGACGCCTGGGCACTGCTCGAGACCTCCGGTGGACTGGCTTTGCAGGTCGACACCGCGGGGAGAATCCTGTCCGCTACCGAAGCTTCGGCACAGCTGCTGGCGTACCCCCGGGAATATCTACTCAAATCGTCGGTACTCGACCTAGTCTCGCTCGAGCAGTGCGAACAGCTCGCGGCGATGCTCACGGCCTGCGAGCGCGACGGCGACGTCAAATGCGGCCAGGTCAGGTTCCTGGGCGGAATTGGCGAAAGCCGGTGGCTGGACCTCCGCATCGCCCCCTGCGCGAACGAYGACGGCAACGCGTATCTGTCCTTGTTCGGGCACGACGTCACCCACTGGGTCAGTAACGAACGACGGCTCATCGACGAATCCTTCCTTGACCCCCTGACGGGCGTAGGCAACCGCGCATTGATGAGCAAGCGCATTGCCGAATGCTTTGCGCAAGCCGGGGCAGGAACGGCGCCCTTCGCCGTTGCCTTGATGGATCTCGACGGGTTCAAGCGGGTGAACGACTCGCTGGGCCATGAATTCGGCGATGCCTTGCTCAAACAGGTCAGCCTGCGCCTGCTGGGCACCGTGGGTCCGGGGGATATGGTGGCGCGGCTGGGTGGTGACGAATTCGTGCTCCTGCTGTCCAGGGTCGCATCGGAAGCGGCTGCCGTCGCCACACTGGAACGAATCATCCACGTCTGCAGGCAACCGTTTCATCTCGCGGGCTGCCAGGTCCGTGTCACCACCAGCATCGGCCTGACCTTCGGCACACACGCATCCCAGTCCGAGTCGCAACTGCTCAAGCATGCAGACCTGGCCATGTATGACGCAAAGGCCCAGGGCAAGAATCGCTACTGCGTATACTCGCCGGAACTCGGCCATCGCCAGGACGAGCAGTTCCGCATAGAGCAGGCCATATTCGAGGCTATCCAGAACGGCGAGTTCGTTCTCCACTACCAGCCTATCGTGTGGCCCGAATCCGGCAAGGTCTGCGCGGTCGAGGCGCTGATGCGATGGGAGCGAAAGGCCGAGCCCATCCCGCCGGACGTATTCATTCCAATTGCCGAGCATAACGGACTCATCAATCACCTCGGAGCGTGGGCGCTTCGGTGCGCTTGTGCGCAGCTCGCGGGATGGGACGCCCAGGGGATGCAGGTGGGATATATATCGGTCAATGTCTCGCCCGTTCAGTTCAAGCATCCGGGATTCGCCGCCAGCGTCAGAAGGGCAATTCACGACGCCGGCATCAGCGCCGAACGCCTGGTTCTCGAGATCACGGAAAGCGTATTGATGACTGACCCCGAGGCAGCACAGGAATTGCTGATGGAATTACGCGCACTGGGCGTCCGGTTCGCGGTTGACGATTTCGGAACCGGTTACTCAAGCCTGTCCTACCTGCGGCGCTTCCCGCTATCCGCGTTGAAGATCGACAGGAGCTTCGTGGCCGACATGATGGACTCGCCGCATGCGCGGACCATCGTATCGGCCGTGCTCTCGCTGGCGCGGGAACTCGGCCTGGTGGCAATCGCGGAGGGCGTGGAATCGGTAGAGCAAAATCAGCTGCTGGCCAGGCACGGATGTGCGCTGGTTCAGGGGTGGCTATATTCGAAGGCGCTCAGCGCGCCGGATTTTGAGAGCATGACTCGGGCCGGTCAATTGTTATTTGACGATTCCCAGGCATTTGCGAAATAGATGCCATCATGTCAAAGAAACAGTTCTTCGAAATGCTCTGGAGCCGAATGGCTCAGCAAGGGGACTTCCCCACACTGCAGTTCAGCATTGACAACATATTCAAGACGCTGAACAGCGACAGCAGCGTCGGCGAGATGGCCGCCGGCGTACTGTCTGACTTCAGCCTGTCGCAGAAGGTCATTCGGCTGGCCAATTCCGCCATGTACCGCACTTTCGGCGGGGAGGTGACGACGGTATCGCGCGCCATCCTTGTGCTGGGTGTCGATGCGATAAGCCATCTCTCGCTGGGGGTCCAGCTTCTCGAGTATTTTTCCGGGGTCGCCGCCAACCGCCCGCAGGCTGCCAAGGCATTGCAGCAAACGCTGATTGCCGGCGAGCTCACAAGGGCCCTGAGCAACGCGCAGGGCATAGGCCAGGCGGAAGAGGCCGTGGTCTGCACGTTGATGCATCACATGAGCCGCCTGCTCCTGGTCTTCTACTTTCCTGAAGAATGGAATCAGATCCAGGATTCCTGCCAGGAAGACGCTGCCGGGGAAAGCGACGCAATCCAGCGTGTGCTGGGCGTGACGCTGGAAGACATCGCGCAGGCGGCCGCCATCAAATGGCGGCTGCCGTCCCTGATCGCGACCTCGATGACGCGGGCGAGCTTCGACAAAGAGACACCGCTGGAGTCCCATGCCGACTGGCTGGGTGCAATGGCCAAGGTTTCATCGCAGGCCGCGGCGCTGATCTGCAGCGGGGAACCGGAGGATGTCGTCCAGGCCGCGATACTGGAGCTCGCGCAAACGCTGGGCCTGCAACCCGAGGCCATCGAAATCGCGGTAGCGCAGGCGCAGACACTCAATGCCTCGATGCGCGACGCCGCATCCGCGGACACCGCCGAGGCGGTCGCGCCAACGAACTCAGCCAAACCGCACGACGCTCTCGCGCGCCTGCGGCAGAGCCTTGGCGAGATACAACGCGAAGGCGGCGAGCTGCCAATTTCCGAACTGGCCCCGCTCGTTCTCGAATCCGCCATGCGGGCACTGAACTTCTCGCATTGTTTTCTCATGCTGCTGAACCCGAAGGCAAAGCGCTTCGGGGCGCGTATCGGATTTGGCGACGGCATGCGAGAGAAACTGGAGGCGCTATCGTTCGAGGAGGGCTTTGTCCCGGATATATTCCACTTTGCCGCCACCGCGCGCAAACCGCTGGTGATCGAAGATTCCTTCGACAAGGAAATTGCCCACCGCGTGCCCCGCTGGTACCGTGAACAGTTGCCCGATGCCACCTCGATCCTGCTGGCCCCGGTGACCATCAGGAATCGCTGCGTCGCACTGATCTACGGAGACTGGGGCACGACCGCTTGCGTGGGCGGCTTGTCGGAGGAGGAACTGGAAGCGATGGAACTCCTGACACGAGAAATCTCATCGAGCTTCCTCAGGTCTGCCTGACCCTTCAAGCGGCGCAGTCCCCGGCGGCACTTGCGAAAGGTCGGCGGGATGCCCGGACATCTTGTGCAATTCCCGGACAATGCGCAGTCAGGAAGGGACACCTCCCCCACCTCGCAGTGAGATATCCCGCCTGGGGACATAGAATCGTGATGCTGTGGTGAGGGAGTGTCGCCAGGAAGATCCTGGCTCACCGTACAGCGGCAACGAGATGCATGCGCATCTGTGGAGAGTCGACTGTGAAATGCTTTGCGGTGAACGGAGTGAACGGAGTGAATCTCAACGTCGTCGAACGAGGCGAAGGAGCCCCCATTGTCTTCATTCACGGACTGGGAGCAAGTCTCGAAAGCTGGGATGAAGAGGTAGCGCACTTTGCAAAGCAGCACCGCACGATTGCGTAT
>NZ_JBFTND010000269.1:0-13788 GCF_056397305.1 Cupriavidus sp. 05N40 | reverse complement strand
GGTCGAGGCCATGCGCCGCCAGGTAGACCGTCACCTGGCGCGCGCACTGACCCGCCTGCACGCCGGGCGCGAGATTGCCATCGAAGTACAAGGCAGCGGGCACTTCGCCGGCGACCGCCAGGATCTGATCGAGATCCTCGGCAACCTGCTCGACAACGCCTGTCAGTGGGCCACCTCGCGCGTGCGCGTCACGCTGGCGGAGCGCGCCGGCATGCTGGACGTGGTGGTGGAAGACGATGGCCCCGGCATGCCGGAGCAAGCCCGCGAACTGGCCACGGCCCGCTTTGGCCGACTGGACGAAGCCGCCGCGGGCAGCGGCCTGGGGCTGGCCATCGTCAGCGAGATGGCCGCCCTCTACGAAGGCGGGCTGGAACTGGGCCGCAGCGAACTGGGCGGCCTGCTGGCCCGCCTCAGGCTGCCGGCGGGCCAGGCCTGAGGCGGGCGCGTACCGGGCTCAGCAGGCCGCGGTCATCTTGAAGATGCCCTGCGCGTTGCCGGCATCGAAGGACAGGTCCAGYGTGGCCGCGGCGCTTGCCGTGGCGGGCACGACATCGCGCGTGATGAACTCGTAGAACGAGCCCGGCACGGTGCGCCCGACCCGCACGCCGTCCGCGCCGACGAAGCCGCGCTCCACCGGGTCAGCCTTGAACGCGGTCTGCAGCACGCGGCCCGAGCGCGAGACCTCCACCGCATCCTTGATGGGACGACCCAGCTCGCGCTGCGTATCGGCCACGGCGCGCACGTCGGCCACGCGGTCGGTGGCGTGGTTAAAGGCGTTGCCCTCGGTGGAAATCCAGGCCATCTCGGCCGATTCCTTGAGCAGCAGCTCGTAGTCGGCCAGCGCAGGTTCGGCGTGGTGGCGCGCGAAGCACGCCGCAAGCTGCGGCACCAGGCGCGCGGCGTCGGCCAGCGGCAGGCAGGCGTCGCGCTCGAGCACGGCGAGCTGCACCACGGCGTCCTCGCCGAGCGGGTCGGCGGAATCGGATACCACGCGCGACACGGCAGCCTGGAACCCTGCGCTGAAACGCTCCGGGTGCAGTTCGCTGAGGAAGTACTGGGCGATATCGTCCGGCAGGTCGGCGTGCGCGTAGGAACGGCCGGTCATGCCGATACGGTCCAGCGGATAAGTGCCGTTGAGACGGTAGCCCAGCGGGCCCAGGATGCGGGTAAAGGCAATCTCGCCGCCCGGCAGGCGGCCGCAATCCCATTTCACCGTGCGCAGCGCGCCGTGGTCGAACACCACCTGGCCACCGGCCTTGATCACGTCGCGGGTATAGGCCATGCCGGTCGGCACGCGCTCCAGGATATCGGCGAACAGCACCATATTGAGGGCCTGCGCCACTTCGGCGCGGCTGGCGGTATCGCTGCCTGCCGTCAGCAACTCCGGCGAAACATTCATCAATTGCAGTAACTCGGCTGCCTGTGCTTCACCGCAGATGGTCTCGAGAAGTCGTTGCAGATTCGGCTTGGTCATGGTCGATACGCTGGAAATCGTTTGTTTTCGGGGGATGGAGGGAGCACGTAGCTTCCCGGCGGGCTTATTGTGAGACCGCGCCGGACTTCGTACAATTGATAACTTCGCACCAACTTCCTTCCAAAAACGCACTATGCGCAAAGGCATTCCCAGTCTCACCGCACTGCAGATGTTCGAGGCCGCGGCACGGCTGGGCAGCTTCACGCGCGCAGCCGACGAGCTCGCGGTGACCGAAAGCGCCGTGTGCCGGCAGATCGCCGGGCTGGAAGCGCGCCTTGGCGTGCCGCTGTTCCACCGCATCCGCAAGCGCATCGTGCTGACGCCGGCCGGCGGCACCTACGCCGAGGAAGTGCGCGAGCGGCTGGACCAGATCGAGCAGGTCACGCTGGATGTGATGGCGCAGCGCCCGCGCGGGCGCGCCATCGAGCTGGCGATCGGGCCCACCTTCGCCAGCCAGTGGCTGATCCCGCGCCTGCCGCAACTGGCGCGCGCGCTCCCCGACCTCACGCTGCACCTGTCGGCGCGCACCGAGGCGTTCGAACTCAGCGATACCGCCTTCGATGCGGCGATCTACTACGGCGAGGGATTGTGGCCTGGCACCGAAGGCGAGCGCATCCTGCAGGAAGGCCCTTCGGTGCCGGTGTGCAGCCCGGCGCTGCTGGGGCGTCGCAAGCGGCTGGAGCTGGCGCAGATGCTGGAGCTGCCGCTACTGCACCTGACCACCCGCCTGCGCGCGTGGGACGACTGGCTGGCAGCGGCGGGCGCGGCCTTGCCGGCGCAGGCCATGCGCGGCCCACGCTATGACCTCTACACCATGCTGGCGCAGGCGGCGGCGGCCGGGGTCGGCGTGGCCCTGATACCGCGCATCCTGATTGCAGAAGAACTGGCTCAGGGGCGCCTGGTGGTACCGCTGGCCACGCTGCCGGCGGAAGCCGACAGCCGCAAGGCCTATTACCTTGCGCACCGGCGCGGGCTGGCGCCCGACGACAAGGTCCTGCAATTGCGCGACTGGCTGCTGGCGCAAGCCGTCTAGGCAGCTACGGGCACGTCGGCCCAGCCTCAGTGCGCATGGGCGCTGACCGCCTCGCGCGTATCGCGCGCCAGGCCCATGGCAAAGGCCACCTCGGCAACCAGGAAGAGCGGCCCCACCAGCAGGCCGGCCAGGTCGTCGACGAAGGCGGRCTTGCGCCCTTCGTAATAGTGGCCGATGAACTGGATCACCCAGCCCACCACGAACAAGCCGACGCCCCAGGCCAGCCAGGCGCCGGTGGACAGCGCCGCCAGCAGGCCGCCGACATAGACGAAGCCCGCCAGGATCAGCGTCATCGCCACGCCGAAGCCGGCCGACAGGCGCAGATAGAACAGGCACGACAGCGCGTACACCACCATCGCCGGCGTCAGGTAGCCCGCGCCGTCGCCCAGCGGCATGGCGGGGCGCGCCAGCAAGGTGGTGACCGCCAGGACGATCATGGGAATACCGATAAAATGCGTGAATACATTGCGCGGGTCGCGGTGATACGCCGCGTACGCCGCGAGGTGGTCGATCAGTGTTTTCACGGGGGTCTCCTGCCGGCGTGGGGGCTGCCGCTGCTTGTGACGCGGCTCGATGTGGCGGTATGGTATCGGGCAGCAAAACGCCGGTCTGTCGGGTTTTTGACACTCCCGTACCGACTGGGAGCGGCAGCACGCATAAGACGACACAGGAGACGATGATGGGCGTAACGCAACGTACGCAGCAGGCGCCGGCACCCGAGCCGCTGCACGTGCTGCGCGCGGGAAGCTGGTTCGCGGGCCTGCCGCCGGCCATGCAGGAAGCCTTGCTGCGCGACGCCGTCACCCGCAGGCTGTCCGCCGGACAGCTGTTGTTCGTGCGCGGCGACGCCTTCGACGGCATCTTCGTCGTGCTTTCCGGCACGCTGCAGATCGACGCCCACAGCGCCGCGGGCAAGGCGGCCCTGCTCGGCCTGCTGGAACCCGGCGCCTGGTTCGGCGAGATCTGCCTGTTCGACGGCCTGGCGCGCACCCATGATGCGCATGCCACGAGCGCCGCCACCGTGCTGCACCTGCAGCGCGACAAGCTCTACGCCATGCTGGCGCAGCATCCGCAATGGTGGCGCGAGTTCGGCAAGCTGCTGGCGGCCAAGACGCGCGAGGCCTTTCATTACGTGGAAGAAACCCAGGTATTGCCGCCGCTGGCGCGCACCGCGCGCCGGCTGGTGGCGATGGCGCAGGCCTACGGCGACCTGCCCGGGGTAGAGCGCCGCTCCGTCCACATTCCGCAGGAACAGCTCGGCCAGATGCTCGGACTGTCGCGCCAGACCGTCAACCACGCGTTGCGCGAGCTGGAGGCGCGCGGGATGCTGCGGCTGCATTACGCCGACATCGAGCTGCTCGACGTGCCGGCGCTGCTGGCATTGTCCTGATGCGCGGCCGAGGCCGGCGCCAACATATCGAGTCACCATGACCGCAGCAGACACACTGAACACGCCGGACGCACCAGATGCGCTGGACGCGACCCGCCTGCAAGCCTATCTCGACCGCATCGGCCACCCGCTGCCGGCGGCGGCCGACCGCGCTGCACTGGACAGCCTGATCGCAGCACACCTGGCGCGCATCCCCTTCGAGAATATCGACGTGCTGCTGCAGCGCCCGGTCCGGATCGGCGTCGACGCGGTCTTCGACAAGCTGGTCGGGCGGCGCCGCGGCGGCTACTGCTTCGAGCACAACACCCTGCTGGCGGCGGCGCTGCGCGCCCTTGGCTACGCCGTCACCCTGCTGGCGGCGCGCGTGCGCTGGAACGTGCCGGACGACGTGCCGACCATGCAGTCGCATATGCTGCTGCGCGTGGAGGCCGCGCACCTGAGCCATATCGTGGATGCGGGATTCGGTGGCCCCACGCCCTATCGCGCGCTGCCCCTGCCGCCCGCCGGCGATGCCGATCCGGCATTCCCCTACCGGCTGAATCTGGTCGACGATTCCGCCAGCGCCGCCTTCCACCTCTACGACATGGAAGTGCGCGGCGCGGACGGCTGGTTCCGTATCTACCGCTTCGACCTGTCGCCGCAGCAGGCCATCGATTACGAAGCGCGCAACTGGTACACCTCGACCCATCCGGACAGCCTTTTCCGCCAGGCACTGTGCGTGGCGCGCTCGCAGGTCGATACGCGGATGACGCTGCTGAACGACGAATTCGCCGTGCGCGCGACGGATGGCAGCGTCCACCGGCAGCGGCTGGATTCGCCTGACAAGATCATCGAGGTGCTGGCCGAGCGCTTCGGCCTTGCGCTGGAACACGCCGACGCGCAGGCGCTCAAGGCGATCCTGCCCGCGCTGCTGCAGGCGCAGCGCGCGGACTGAGCGGCTACCGCTCAGGCGCGCAAGGGCTGCACATCGAATCCCGCGTGCGCAAGCAGCGCCGGCAAGCCGGTCTCGCCGACCAGATGCAGGGCGCCGACCACCACCAGGGTCGGCTCACGGTCCGCGATCAGCGCCAGGATCTTTGGCATCCACAGCCGGTTGCGTTCGTCGACGAGGGCAGCGAGCGTGACCGGCCACTGCGCGCGGCGCTGCGCCAGCAGCGTTGCGAACGGCCCGGCCTGCCCCAGCCGCCACCAGCGCACCATGTCGACCGGCTCGGCGGCAGCCAGATCCGGCTGTCCGGCGAAGCATGAAAGCATGTCGACCTGTTCGTCCAGCGGGACGCCCTGCAGCAGGCGCAGTGCGTCGCTGGCATCCTCCAGCGCGTCGCTGGCAAGCCCGTCCGCCAGCGCGCGCGCCCACAGGTGGCGGTCCACGCCGTGCTGCGCGACGATACCGTGCCGCGCCGCCAGCGCGAACTGCAGGTGCATCGCCGCGAATACCGGGCGCAGGCGCTCCAGCTCGGCGACAGGCAGGCCGAAGCTCTCCCACAGCCTTCGCACCTGCTCGAGGACGGCGGGCGCAAGGTGCCGGCCGAGACTGTCCCCCGGCGGGAAATAGGCCGCACCGGCATCCGGCGCGCGATCCATCGCCACTTCGAAGACCACGCGCGCGGCCGAACGATAGGCCTGCTCGGCGGCCGGGTCCAGGGCCGATAGCGGCGCGTCGAGTACGTGGATGGCGCCGAGCAGCGTGACGCCGGTGTTCCTGACCTGCCAAAGCATAAAGCGTATACCCCTATGTCGGGACGGGCTGACTTGCCCGCCGCAGCGACGCCAGCATACCTTCTCCCGCAGTGCAGAACACCGTCATGCACCGCATGAATTGCCAAAAGAAAAAACACTGATAAGCCAGGGCGGCGGCCGATTTGCGTGTGGACTGGCCGGTGGCGCCCAACCATAATGTACCGGGCGGTAACATCGGGCAGTGCCTGGCGGCAAGCCGGTTGCGCCTGCCGCGCATTCCCTGATCCGATAGCACCCTTTACAAAACATCCAGTCCCGCTCGGCGAGGACATGGAAACCAGGAGACACGCATGTCATTGTTCGACCTGACCGGCAAGGTTGCCATCGTCACCGGCTCTTCTCGCGGCATCGGCCGCGCCATCGCGGAACAGATGGCGGTACAGGGCGCCAAGGTGGTGATTTCCTCGCGCAAGGCCGAAGCCTGCCAGGAAGTCGTCGACGCCATCAACGCCAAGCATGGCGCCGGCACCGCGATCGCCGTGCCGGCCAATATTTCCTCCAAGGAAGACCTGCAGCGCCTGGTCGACGAGACCAACCGCACCTTCGGCAAGGTCGACGTGCTGGTCTGCAATGCCGCCTCCAATCCCTACTACGGGCCCATGAGCGGCGTCACCGACGAGCAGTTCCGCAAGGTGCTGGACAACAACGTCATCTCCAACCACTGGCTGATCCAGATGGTGGCGCCGCAGATGATCGAGCGCCGCGACGGCTCCATCATCATCGTGTCGTCCATCGGCGGCCTGCGCGGCTCGCCCACCATCGGCGTGTACAACGTGTCGAAGGCAGCCGACTTCCAGCTCGCGCGCAACCTGGCGGTGGAATTCGGCCCGCACAATGTGCGCGTCAACTGCATCGCCCCGGGCCTGATCAGGACCGATTTCGCGCGCGCGCTGTGGGAAGACCCGGAGCGCTACAAGCAATCCACGCAGGGCGCCCCGCTGCGCCGCATCGGCGAGCCGGTGGAGATCGCCGGCGCCGCGGTGTTCCTGGCCTCCGCGGCCAGCACCTTCATGACCGGCCAGGCCATGGTGGTGGACGGCGGCGTGACGATCTGATCCGCGCGGGAACGCCCGTTCCCGCCTTGCGCGCTGCCCAAGCTGTTCCCGCTGTTCCCGCTGTTCCCATCCGGGCTCCCGCTCCCGGCGTGAGGCGCCTTCCCAGGCGCCGGTGCGCCCGGGCGGGGTCCATCCTGCCATGCAGTCAGGGAGGCACCGATGTCGAACCAATCGCAAGCAGCTACGTCCTGGCCGGCCATCAGCCTGGCCGAGGCGCATGCCCGCCTCACCGCGCCCGGCGCTCCATTCGAAACCGAGACGCGCGTCATCCGCGGCATTCCCACCACCGTCTTCAAGAACGCGCCGCCCACGCTGCGCGAGCTGTTCCTGCAAGCCTGCGCGCTGGGCGACAAGATCTTCGTGGTGTATGAGGACGAACGCGTGTCGTATGACGCGTTCGGCCGCGCCGCGCTGACCGTTGCTCACGCGCTGATCCGCGACGGCGTGCGCAAGGGCGACCGCGTGGCGCTGGCCATGCGCAACCTGCCGGAGTGGCCGGTGATCTTCTACGGCGCATTGCTGGCCGGCGCCATCATCACGCCGCTCAACGCATGGTGGACCGGCGCCGAGCTGGAATATGGCCTGGCCGATTCCGGCAGCAAGATTGCCTTCGTCGACGCCGAGCGCCTGGGCCGTATCCTGGAGCATTTGCCGGGCTGCCCCGCGGTCGAACGGATCTACGTCGGCCGTGCCGGCGGCGCCGCGCACGGCGACACGCACGGCGACACGCGTATCGCCGCGTTGGAGAGCCTGGTCGGCACCCCGGACCAGTGGGCTGGCCTGCCCGCGCTGCCCGTGCCGGACATCGGCATCGAGCCCGACGACGACGCCACCATTTTCTACACCTCCGGTACCACCGGCAAACCCAAGGGCGCGCTGGGTACTCACCGTAATTCGGCCACGGTGGCGGTAGCCGGCCTGTTCAGCCCGATCCGCAACTACCTGCGGCGCGGCGAAGCCATTCCCGCGCCGGATCCGGAGGCGCCGCAAAAAGGCATGCTGCTGGCGGTGCCCTTCTTTCACGTCACCGGCTGCATGGCGGTGCTCAATGGCGCGCTGGCCAACGGCACCAAGATCGTCCTGATGCGCCGCTGGGAACCGGTGCGCGCCATGGAACTGATCGAGCGCGAGCGCTGCACGGCCGCTGGCGGCGTACCCACCATCGCGTGGCAGATCATCGAGCATCCGGAGCGCGCGCGCTTCGACCTGTCCTCGCTCGAGAACATGAACTACGGCGGCGCGCCCGCCTCGGCCGAACTGGTCCGCCGCATCACCGAAGTGTTCCCGCATTCCGCGCCCGGCATCGGCTGGGGCATGACCGAGACCTCGGCCACCTTCACCAGCCATAGCGGGGAGGAATACGTGGCGCGGCCGGAAAGCGGCGGCCCGGCGCTGCCGATCGGCGAGATGAAGATCGTCGACGGACGCGGGCGCAGCCTGYCCGTCGGCGAGACCGGCGAGTTGATGGTGCGCGGGGCCAACGTGGTGCGCGGCTACTGGAACAAGCCCGAAGCCACCGCGCAGACATTCATCGACGGCTGGCTCAAGACGGGCGACATCGCGCGGCTTGACGACGATGGTTTCCTGTATATCGTCGACCGCATGAAGGACATGCTGATCATGCCAATGGCAAGATATTGAAATCGACGCTGCGCAAGATGCTCGACGCCGCGGCCTGACAATCACGACCGCACCACGGGAGACCATGCCGATGCATCGCCATCCATCATCCACATGCCGCGCGGCGCTGCCGGTCCTGGCCGCCGCACTGCTCGCGGCCGGCTGTGCCGGCCAGGGCCAGGGCAGCGCTGCCGCCCCGGTGCCGGAGATCCGCCCGGGTATCCTGGCCGGCTACCTGCCGGCCGAGGCGCGCCCCGACAGCCTGCAGCTGGTGCCGCCGCCGCCCGCGCCGGGCTCCGCCGCCCAGGCAATGGACGACGAGACCGCCCGCGCCAGCGTGGCCCTGCGCGGCACCGCGCGCTGGCGCCAGGCCGCCGTCGACGCCAACCTCGGATTCCCCCGGGCAGCGCAGATCTTTTCCTGCGCGCTGGATGCGCCGGTGTCGCAGGAGCAGACGCCGCGGCTCTACCTGCTGCTGCGCCGCACACTGGCCGACGCAGGTCTGTCGACCTACGGCGTCAAGGACAAATACGTGCGGCCGCGACCGTTCATGGTCAACCACGAGCCAACCTGTACACCGGATGAAGAACCCAAGCTGGTCAAGGACGGTTCCTACCCGTCCGGGCACAACGCCATTGGCTGGGCGTGGGCGCTGATCCTGGCGGAGACTTCGCCGCAGCAGTCCGATGCCATCCTCGCGCGCGGCCTGGCGTACGGCCAGAGCCGGCTGGTCTGCAATGTGCACTGGCAAAGCGACGCCATGCAGGGCCGCATCATGGGCGCGGCCACCGTGGCGCGGTTGCATGCCGATCCGCTCTTCCGCGCCGACCTGGTCGCGGCCAAGGCAGAGCTTGCCGACGTCCGCGCCAGGGGACTCAAGCCCGCCGGCGACTGCGCGGCCGAGCGCGAGGCGCTGGGCGGCAAGTAGCCTGGCGGCAGGCCGTACCCTGGCCGGACGAGATCAGCCGCGCCCGACGAAGGGCATCTTGGTGGCCATCACGGTCATGAACTGCACGTTGGCGTCGAGCGGCAGGTTGGCCATGTGGACCACCGAGCTGGCCACGTGGGCCACATCCATCAGCGGTTCCGGCGCGATCTCGCCGTTGGCCTGCGGCACGCCGCGGGCCATGCGCGATGCCATGTCGGTAGCGGCGTTGCCGATGTCGATCTGGCCGCAGGCGATGTCGTAGGCGCGGCCGTCCAGCGAGAGGCTCTTGGTCAGGCCGGTGATGGCGTGCTTGGTCGCCGTGTACGGCACCGTGTTGGGGCGCGGCGCGTGCGCGGAGATGGAGCCGTTGTTGATGATGCGGCCGCCGCGCGGGCTCTGCGACTTCATCAGCGCGAAAGCGGCGCGCGAGCACAGGAACACCCCGGTGAGGTTGGTGTTGACCACGGCCAGCCACTGCTCCACCGACAGCTCGTCGATGGATACCGCCGGCGCGTTGATGCCGGCGTTGTTGAACAGCACGTCGAGCCGGCCGAATTCCTCGCGAATCTTCCCGAACAGCCCGTCCACCGATGCCGGATCGCTCACGTCGCACTGCACCGCCAGCGCCGTATGGCCCGCGGCGCGCGCCTGCGCGGCCAGGACTTCCAGCGGCTCGGCGGTACGGCCGGCAAACACCACGCGGTAGCCCGCCAACAGCAGCGCCTGGGCCACTGCCTTGCCGATGCCGCGGGCCGCGCCCGTCACCAGTGCAACCTTGCCTTGCTCACTCATGCTGTTCTCCGAAAAAATAATGGGATCTGCCACGGGCTGGCTGGCGTGCCCGGTCGGCGGGATAGGAATGCTTGCCGGCGGTAAGCGGGGGATGTGTTCGTCGGGCGCCTATTTGACTGGGATCGGCGTGTCCGCCGCCACCGGCACCGCCGTCACGCTGTTCTGAGGGCTGCCGGAAACGATGYGGTCGGAATACGTCAGGTAGACCAGCGTGTTGCGCTTGCGGTCGACCGTGCGCACCACGTGCAGGGCCTTGAACAGGATCGACATGCGCTCGGAGAACACATTGTCCTGCTGGCGCAGCGGGCCCTTGAAGCTGATCGGCCCGACCTGGCGGCAGGCGATCGACGCCTCGGGCGGGTCTTCCGCCATGCCGAGCGAGCCCTTGATGCCCCCGGTACGCGCGCGGGAAACGTAGCAGGTCACGCCCTGCACCTCCGGGTCGTCATAGGCTTCGATCACCACCTTGTCCGAGCCCGTCATGCGGAAGTTCGTGCTGACGCTGCCGATTTCCTCGGCATGCGCCGCCGGCAGGGCCAGCAGCGCCGCCAGCAAGACCGGCACGGCCAGCGCAACGCGGCCCGCCAGGCGGGTCGTCATGGTACGCACGCCGGCTCCCTCCACCTCAGGACACCGCGCCGGTGATTTCGTCATGGCGCTTTTCCATTTCCTGGCGCAGCTGGCGGCGCAGCTGCGCGGCGGCGAAGCGCTGGCGCTCCACCTCGTCGCGCGGCTGCAGCGGCGGGACTTCGGCCGGCGCACCATTGTCGTCTACCGCCACCATGGTGAAGTAACAGCTATTGGTATGGCGCACCAGCTTGCTGCGGATGTTCTCGGTGATGACCTTGATGCCGATTTCCATGGAGCTGCGGCCGGTAAAGTTGACCGCCGACAGGAAGGTCACCAGTTCGCCCACATGGATGGGCTGGCGGAACACCACCTGGTCGACCGAGAGCGTCACCACATAGCGCCCGGCGTAGCGGCTGGCGCAGGCGTACGCGACCATGTCGAGGTACTTGAGGATGGTGCCGCCGTGCACGTTGCCGGAGAAGTTGGCCATGTCCGGTGTCATCAACACGGTCATGGAAAGCTGGTGGGACAGGTCATTCATGATGAAAATCCGGGTTTTCGAAACTGCCGGGCGGATCCGCGAAGGCCAGCCGGAGGGCCGGCGCCGACGATCGGCAGTGTAACCCGGAACGGCCGCCGCGCCGTGCCTGGAGGCGCCCCGGACAGCCGGCCGGGACAATAAAAAAGCGGCCTTCGAGGCCGCCTTCTCATTTCAATGGCGCTGCAGACGCGAACTGCTTACTTCTTCTTGTTCACAGCGTCCTTGAAGCCTTGGCCGGCGGAAAACTTGACCGTCTTGGCGGCCGGAATCTTGATGGTCTCGCCGGTGCGCGGATTGCGGCCGGTGCGCGCAGCGCGCTTGCCCGAGCCGAAGCTGCCGAAACCCACCAGCGTTACCGAATCACCCTTGGCAACCGCCTTCTTAATGTTGTCCAGAGCAGCATTCAGCGCGCGCTCTGCTGCAGCATTGCTCAGTTCCGCGTCAGCGGCGATGGCAGATACCAGTTCACCTTTATTCATGGCTGATTTCCCTTGTTGGTCGTCGTCATCGGAGTGTCTGCCACGCGGCAAATCACCGATCGGCGCAGTCTAATCTGCGCTTTACGCATTGGGCAATCCCCAGTGGCACCAATGCAACGAAAAAAGCCGCAAATCCTTGAGTCAAGCGCCTTTGCGGGGAATTTACCCCCCCTTTTCCGGGCTTTCAAATGCGGCTGCTGGCGGTATCGGGAAATCGAACATGCGTACGCGCGCAGGACCGCGATGCCCCGCGGCGATCCTGGCATTTGCCGACACCCGCGGCCAACGGCAAAGCGCCGCTCTGTGCGCATGCACGACGGAGGGTTCAGAACATTCTCTGCGTCTTGCGCCCGCGATTTCGCTAGTCGATTGCGCTAGTCGATTGCGCTAGTCGATTGCGTTAGTCGATTGCGCTTGTGATTCGGCCTGCGATTCGGCTTGCGATTGCGCCGGCCATTGCGCCGGCCATCCTGCTCGCCAGCTTTTTGCACCAATATGGTAACACCGCTCTTTTTGGTGCATACAAAGTGAGATGTTTCGCCCCAAAACAAGGCATTGCCTCATATTGGCGCAAGCAGAACGCGCGGCGCGGGCGCACGCCGCCGTGTCATCCGCCGCTTCCCGGCTGCACGCTCGCCGGGGCGCGTGGGCTCCGGGCAGGCCGCGCGCGACAATCCGGTGCGTGATCCACCAACTCGGTGCAATTTTCGCACCGTCCTGGCTCAAACTGGAACGGATATTGCATACCAGTGCTCCCATTTTGAGCATGAGGAATGTATGGACAATTGGAAGAGCGGCACCGACGCCCTGTTCATCCTGCTGGGGGCGATCATGGTGCTTGCCATGCATGCGGGCTTTGCCTTTCTTGAGCTAGGCACCGTACGCAAGAAGAACCAGGTCAATGCACTGGTCAAGATCCTGGTGGATTTTGCGATTTCCACGATCGCCTATTTCTTTATCGGCTATACGGTAGCTTATGGGGTCGAATTTCTCGCCAGCGCCCAGACGCTGGCGCAAAGAAGCGGTTATGAGCTGGTGAAATTCTTCTTCCTGGCGACATTCGCCGCGGCCATCCCGGCGATTATCTCGGGCGGCATCGCGGAGCGTTCGCGCTTCAATCCCCAACTGGTGGCGACCTTCGTCCTGGTCGGCCTGGTCTACCCCTTCTTCGAAGGCATCGCCTGGAACAACCGCTTCGGCGTGCAGGACTGGATCGCCTCGGTCGCCGGCGCGCCCTTCCACGACTTCGCCGGCTCCGTCGTGGTCCATGCCATGGGCGGCTGGATCGCGTTGCCGGCCATCCTGCTGCTCGGCGCGCGCCGCGGCCGCTACCAGAAAGATGGCCGCATCAGCGCACACCCGCCCTCCAATATCCCGTTCCTGGCGCTGGGCGCGTGGGTGCTGGCGGTGGGCTGGTTCGGCTTCAACGTCATGAGCGCGCAGACCGTCGACAAGATCAGCGGACTGGTCGCCATCAACTCCCTGATGGCCATGGCCGGCGGCACGCTGGCCGCCTGGGCGGCCGGCCGCAACGATCCCGGCTTCGCCTATAACGGGCCGCTCGCCGGGCTGGTGGCGGTGTGCGCGGGCTCGGATCTGATGCACCCGCTGGGCGCGCTGGTGACCGGCGGCGTGGCCGGCGTGCTGTWCGTCTATCTGTTTACGCTGGCCCAGAACAAATGGCACATCGACGATGTGCTGGGCGTGTGGCCGCTGCACGGCCTGTGCGGCGCGTGGGGCGGCATTGCCGCCGGCATCTTCGGTGCGCAGGCGCTGGGCGGCATCGGCGGGGTTTCGCTGGGCGCGCAGGCGATCGGCACCCTGCTGGGCATTGTCATYGCCCTCGTGGGTGGCACCGTGGTCTATGGCACGCTGAAGAAGGTGGTCGGCATCCGGCTGGATGCCGAATCCGAATACAACGGCGCCGACCTGTCCCTGCATCGCATCTCGGCCACGCCGGAGCGCGAAACCAACTGGTAGATCGACGCGGCAAGGCAGCCGCCTGCCGCTCCCGCCGCTCCCGCCGCGGCACGCCGGGCCAGCCAGGCCCGCCGTGCCGCGCGATTTTGTGCTTGAACTTCCGCTCGCGGCAAAGCAATAATGCCTTGACCGCCCCCGCGTCACGCCCTCGCCGCGCCCGGGCATCCGCTGCATGATGTTCGTTGC
>NZ_JBFTND010000268.1:0-9940 GCF_056397305.1 Cupriavidus sp. 05N40 | reverse complement strand
CTCGTGCCGGTTCTTTTCCCCGAAGCTCCGGTGTTGGCATTGCTGGATCCACTGACCTCAGCCGATGACAACGCCATAATGATCCTTGCCAATGGTGGTCGGGTATCAGAAATCTCCAGCGAACACGCCACGTTGGCGGCGCTCCGGGAATCCCTGGCCCGCGTGCTCTCAAAGGTCGGTGAACTCGTCAAGCCCGGGCTTCGAGCACCGTGGAACGTGGATCGCCGAGCGCGAACGACGTCCGGCGTTGCTGARACAGGAGAGTATCGACAGCCATAGCATCGAGACTACCGGCAGGCCGCCACCGCCGCCTCCAGCCTGATCTCGTACGCCGAGCGCTGCTGCCTCGCCACCAGMGCCGTCCGCCCCTTCGTGGAGGTACGCAGCCGGGGACCTGCTAGCGCCTTCACTTTGCACGGCAAGGCCAGCGGAACGGTCGTCCTGCATCGTGCCCCTCCCCGGCGCCGGCCTTCGCTTGTGATTCAGTACGCCACTGCTAGACTTATTTTCGCCCGGGCTAGAAGGCAAATCATGACAACGTTCCAGCGCGGCAACCTATTTATAGTCACGTCCGTAGAGGAGTTGCCTTCGGGGCGATACCGGGGATTCTTGACCCTATCCGGAGGTGATGAAGCCGATACACGGCACACCTGCGCAAAGTGCCGAGACAACCCGCTTGATGCCCGTAACGATGCGGATGCTGACGTTGAATACGCCTATAGGCAATACCTTTCCGCTCGCATTGGCGGCAGTCCAAGGCCGCACTGAACACTGGCCCCATGCTACGATTTTTCCTCGTTGAAACGGGGGCGCAATGGAGAGCCAGAAACGCGTGGGGTATCACGATCTGACAGCCTATACGCAGCTCCTGTCCTCCGGGAAGCATCAGAGGTTCGTCCTGGTGAAGCACCACACACTCGCTGGCATTGTTCAGACGGTCTTTCGAGCGGGAAGATCGACCACGGAGGAAGCTGAGGCGTTTGCACAAGCGGAAGCCAGAATGGAGCGTCTGATAGGACTTCTCAATGACTAGGCAATCGCCACCAACATCGACTCGCCCCGCCTTTTCGGCTGGTCGTTTCGTTCAGTGCATTAGTCAGGCCACGCTTCCACCGTTTTCCGGTGCCGCACCGCACATTCCCCCAACGCCCCCAGCAAGTCCCCCATAACCCATTCCTGCCAAGCGTCATAGGCGGCCGCCGCCGGCGCGTCCGGTACGACGCAGGGTGCAGCGAGCGCACTATCGAGCGGCGGCGGCTTGTTGGGTCGCGGCAACGGCTTCGGCGAGCTTGCGCACGCGGAAATCATCAGGGCGACAGCCAGCAGGCAAAGGCGATGCATTCTTGAAGTCCTTGCGGATGGCGTCCAGCTTGGCGCCCAGGATGGATTGGATGCCGGCAAACTCGCCGGCCTTTTGCGCGACAGCTCAGCGCAGGCCCCGGCCACGTCGCCGGCATTGAGCTTGCGCAGCAGCGTGCTGCTACGAAACGCGGCCGGCCCGACGTTGTAGACGAACGAGGCCAGCGCCGCGCGCCGTGTGGGCGGCAGGGGCACTGTCACCGCCCCGTCGACCACGGCCAGCGCCTTGCCCAGCTCGCCGCGCATTAGCGCCTCACACTCGGCGTCGCTCTTGCGCTGGCCGAGCTTCACGCCGGCCGTGATGCCGCTGCAGATGGTCGGGATCCCGACGGGATCCAGATAAGCCACGTTGCTGCGGCCCTCATAGAAGCCCACCACCACCGTCGCGATGGCCACCGCGCCGCCGGCGAGCGCCGCCGCAATCCTCTGCTGGATGCCCATCTCAGCCCCTCCGCGTGCGTGCGCGCCACCACGGCCGAATGGCCCTGGCCCACAGCGAATGCGCGATCAACCCCAGTACGTAAAGCAGCGTGGCCGCGCTCGCCCAATCGGCCACCCCATACCCCATGAACGACATCACCGTCACCGGCGCCGCCGGAGCGACCTTCACCACCTCTGATGCCATTTCGGCTTGAATCACTTCTGTTCCCCGGAAAAGAAAAAGCCCGCACGCGGCGGGCTGAACAATGCTTTTTTTGTGAAGGTGGAGCGAACCGCCGAGGCTTACACCTCAGGCAGCAGCGCGGTTGGGTCATGCGCCGCGTACACGGCCTGCACCCCCACCTTTACCGCCTCGGGCGTGTCGTCGAAGAACTCGATGTTGCCGAGCGGCGTCCACGAAAAATGCTCGCCAATCAGCCCGCCATAGGCTTTCAGCTCATCAAAAAAGGTCGGGCCGATCGGCTTCTTTTCGTTGCTTTGGTTTTCAGGCATGACCCCTCCTTAGCCGTGAATCATCACGGTGTTGTTGGCACCACCGAGCAGGGTGGCTTGCGATGTCGACGAGGTGGAGCCGTACAGCGTCGAAGTGTGATTCCCCTCCGCCATCCCGTTCACCAGAGAGCCGCTGATGAACTGCTGACGCAGGAATGTGGTCCCCGAAATGCTGATCTCGGAGGCCGCCCCGGCCAGCGCACCATCGATATACGTGGCCGCCGTGGTGAGCCCGCCCGACGTGTTATTTGACAGGCGCCCCATCGCCTGAAACGTCCCGCCATCGCTGCCACTGAGCAGCTCATTCCAGACCAGGAACTCGACGCGCAGCGCGCTCGTCACCTCGGCCAGCGCGGTGTTCGTGAAAGCGACATCGGTCAGCAGCGTCGCAATGCCTCGCTTAAGCCGCCGGTTGAACCAATTCAGGCAAAACATCTGCAGCGCCGAGTCAACAAAGTTCTTGGCCGCCGTGGTGCGGATCAGGCCGACGAGCGTCCGCGAGGGATCCCCATTCTTGATCTGCACACCATTCGTATCCGTGGCGCGCACCGTCGTCGACGGTTCCAGCGCCATCACACCACCCGCCGTCATGTACGCATACACGTAGTAGTTGGTGCTTGCCGCCAGCCCGGTGTTGTCAATCGATACCCCGGCCGCCGGGATCTGTTGCGGCGCCCCGGCAATGATCAGGCCATTGCCATCGAACGCCGACAGCTTGAGCTGCGTGCCACTCACCACCGATAGGCGACACTGACCATGCCCACCACGCGGCAGCAGCGCCATGATCGCCTGCACCAGCTGGTTGCGCTTCGTTTCATCCGGCGCGATCCCGGCCTGCGCACAGACTGCCAACACCTCGTCGGTGATCGCGTTGCCCCAGCTCGCCGGGATCAGCGAGCCGATCCGGCCAATCGTGGCGTCCTCGTCGACAAACTTGCCGTCGACCAACCCGACGCCCGGGACACTTTTCGGGTAATCCATATCACTCCTCGTAGTTGAACAGGACGATCGTGTGGGCCGGCGCGTAGCGCTTCAGCAGACACTCAATGCCCTCGTTTTGGTTCATACCGAACCGCTCACCCCATTGCGTGACACCCCAGCGCCGCCCGCCCTCAATGCGGCGCCCGAGATTCACTGTCCAGAAAAACTGCTTTCCCCAGGTGCCAAAGCGGTCCCGCCCGAAGCGCGACCGCCCGAAGCGGGGCGCGCGATGCTCGGTGATCGTGGCGTCGAGATAGCCCTGCCCCCACGCGATCGACAGGAAATAGGGAATGCTTTGGCCACCCACCGCGACATGCCGGGCCCGAACCGCCTTGCGCCGATCCTCGAATGAGGGCGTCGCCCCCATGCACGGATCCGGCAGCGCCATGACGCGCTCCCAATCCGGCACCAGCTCGCGCACGGTGAGCGGATCCGCCTCCTCGATCATGTCGCCGGCCCGCGCATCGACGCGCGCAAACTCGGGCGCGAGGCCGGCGAGCAGCGCGTGAATCGCCGCCGCCTGCTCGACTTCCCATGCCGGCCCCGGTGGCAGCAGCGCGCTCAACTGCTGCGCGTATTCCGCGTCGGTCCTTACGGCAGCCATGCAATGCCTCCGAAGGTCGGGATCTCATTGACCGCCAGCACCACGCTGGCCGCCGGCGCGACCAGTTGGTGATCGTTCTCGCCGGGCGACTGACTGATCGCCTCACCCAGGTGCGTGCGGATCACCGTGACCCCGAGATCGCCCTCGCGCTTGAGCAGATCGCGCAGCGACTGCTCGATGGCCGCACGAGTCTGCGTGGTGTCGGGAATCGCCTTGATCTGGAAGGCGATCACCTTGGCCGCCGGCGCGAGCACATACAGCTCGGCCGTGACCGGGCGCGTCGCCTCGATGTGCGCCTTGACCTGGTCGAGCACGGCCTGCACCGGGATCGGGCTCGCATCGTTGTCGCGCACCACGAACAGCCCCACGGTGCCCGGCCCCATGTAGTTGCGAATGCACCAGGCGCGCGTGATGCCGGTGACCTCCAGCGCCCATGTCACGTAGTCGTCCGCTGCGCCGCCTTGCGGCACGATCTGGTAGGAGCGGATCACGCGCGAGCGCAGCGATTCGATCGTTTCCTGATCGGTGCCGCCCACGATCCCGCCCACCCCCACCACACCAGCAGCCGCGACGCCAAGCACGGGCGACACCAGCTCCATCGCCGCCCCCTCGGCCACGTCCCCGCCGCGGCCGGGATCCACCGCCGTCACCGTGACCGTGGCCTGCGCGCCGGCAAATTCGACGGGCGTGACCACCGCGTAGCGCCGGCCGTCCGGCGTCTGCAGGATCGTTCCCGCATCGATGACGGCCGGCGCCTGCCCATTCATGGCGACCGGGCCGGTGGAGGCGATCGCCTCGCCGCGCGGCGTTTTGAGGCGCAGCCTGGCGATGCGCAGCAGCATCTCCTCGTCACAGGTATCCGGCAGGATCTGGTCGGCCGCCCACTTGATATGACCATGCAGGCCGGACGTGGCGCCGGCATGCACGCGGCTGATCACGACCTGGTCGGAGCGGCGCAGCGCATCGACCGCCTTGGCGGTCAGATCCGCATCGGCGCGCTGCACGAGTTGCGGGAGTGTCGGAGTGCTAAACGCCATGCTGTACCTGCCAAATGTCATCGAAGTTGAACGGCGGCAGCGGACCGCCGTCGTCGGATAGCGTCACCACCAGGTTGACGCGCGTGCGGTCGGGCGTGGTCACCTGCACGTCCACCGTGCGCACCAGCTCGTCGTCGATCATCCACTGCAGCGCTTCGCGCGCGTACGCCTCGGCCGCGCGCAGCACCTCGGGCACAACCGTCTTGCGGCGCAGAAGCCAGAGGCGCGAGCCGATCCGGTCGCCGGCCACGGCCGGGAAGGTGTCGCCCCACCAGCCCATACGCTGGTCGTCGTCGAGCTGGTCGTCGGCCCCTGCGCGCCGCCAGGTGAACAGGCTGATCTCGGCCGCGCGATAGAGCAGCGCCTGCTGCGCGGTCGTCGTCATAGCTGCATCTCCCCGGTGATCGCGCCGGTTTCGGGATGCTTGTGGTGCAGCACCGGCTTGCCCGCGATTTCCACGTCAACCGCCGCCTTGACCTTTCCGCCGGCCTCGAAGTCCTTTTGCGTTGTCACCTTGGGCGCATTCAGCTCGATGGCCACCTCGGCGTTGACGCGAAAGGTGCCCGTGGTCAGCTCGGCGATCTTGCCGTTCTTGAGCACCAGCGCCTGCCCCTCGCCGGTGAAGATCGCCACCTCACCGGGCTGCAGGCCCTGCAAGCGCGCCCGGCGATCGGTGACCATGAGGGCGACACCGTGCGAGCGATCGCCGCCCAGGAACGCCACCAGCGCCTCGGCACCCTCTGTCGGGCAACTGGTGAACCCATACGGCTCAAAGTGCTCCACGTTGTCCTTCACCTCGCGCGCGGTGAGGCGCAGCTGCAGCGTCTGCAGCTTGCGGCCGGCGTTGGCCAGCACCACCCCGCCACGCGCGAGCATGCCTGTCACAAACTGGTTCATTTCCTTTTTTCCCAATCGGCCGGCAGCAGGTACTCGAAGTCATCCTTCCCCTTGCCGGTCTTGTCCCGTTTTCGGCGCTTGCTTGGATCCGGCGGCTCAGCCTCGAAACCATCCGGCGGCGCCACCGTGAGCTTTGCCTTAGTGCCGCCCTGGTTGCTCAGGCTGTACTCGATCTCGGTGATCAGGAGATCCCGGTCGAAGCCCACCAGCGGATCGACGACGCGCACGATCTGGTTGTGCCGCCATAGCGCCCCGTTGGACTGCCGCCAGCCTCGCACCTCATAAGTGGCCTGCAGCGCCTTGCTGATCCGGTTCTCGCGCTCCCACGCCACGCGCTGGCGTGCCAGCTCGGGCGTCATCTGCCCACGCTCGTGGAGCACCAGCACGCGCTTGCGCGGGATTCGCGCGTCTGTCGCTCGCGCCTCGACCTCGCTGGCCGCCAGGCCATAGACCTCATCCGTCCCGGCCCGCTGCCCCTTGCTGACGTACTCGGAAAACACATTCGCGAAGTCCAGCGGCGCGTCACCACTGAGCAGATTGACGCCGCGCTCAAGGCGATCGACCGCCCGGCCAGCACTACCCGGCCGGGCGATCACAAGCCGCCCCTGCGCGTCATCGGTGGACAACAGCCGAGACAGGCGCAGCAGCCGATCAATGGACTCGAACGCCGTCTCGCCAGGCTGGATCGTGTGGTCGGCGAGCGCCGCGTTGTCCTGCAGCTCACTGCGCACCGTGATGCCAAACGGTTGCGCGAGCGCCTGCACGATGCGCAGCACGCCCTGATTGCGCCACTGGCCGGGCGCGTTGTCAGCGCCACAGTCCACCAGATCGCCCGTCAGCGACCGGCCAGTCACCGAGGTGGAGATCTCCCGGCTATCCCACCGCACGGGCGTCGCATCGACCCAGCCGGTCAGCATCAGCTCGCCACCGATGCGGACCTCGCAGCGATCGCCCTGCCGGATCATGCGCGGCCGGTCACCGCCGCCCGGCCACTTCCACGTAATGCCGACCGAGAAGTCCCGCGCCTGGCGCTCGATGCCCGCCCCGATCCGCACGTCTTTCCAGCCGCCGTAGTCCATGCCGTTGACGGTCAGCGTTACCTCGCTCGCATCGCTCATTTCATGGCCACCTGCAGAGGCGCCGGCGGCAGAAAGCCGGGATGCGACGCACGGTTACGCACCACGATCTCGTCGGCCCGCGTGGCGTCGCCAAAGCGCGCATACGCGAGAACCAGCGCCGGCACCGGCTGGCCAGGCGTGACGGTCGTCAGCCTCACCGCCGGCCGCGCCACGGCCGCCAGGTGCCGCGACACCTGAATCCGCGCATCGGTCAGCAGCTGGTAGTGCCACTGCGGTGCGGCCTGCGCCTGCCCCCAAATCGCCTCTGTGACCTCTTCGCGCACGTCGAGCACGTCGTCAGCCACCGGGATCTCCGGCCGCTCGATCGGCTGCTGCACCTGCACGTCCACAGACGGGGCTGTCGGCAATGGCGCCGGCGCGGTGGCCACCGGCATCTCGCCCACCTCCTTGACGGTGTCGGCGATCAGCAGATCCTGCGTGAGCTTCACCGTGGCATCGTGGACCGCCGCCGCTGCCTCACCCTGCGGCGGCACGATTGCCGCGAGCGACGATACCGCCGAGGCCTTGCCGAACAGGCTACCCAGCCCACTGCCGAAGCCATCGAACGCATGGAAGGCGCCCGGCAGGTTGGCCATCACGCCGCGAATCGTGCCGGTCAGCTCGCCCGGCGCGTTGAGCACCAGGCTGGCGAGGTTCTGCGCGGTCCCGATCGCCGCGGCCAGCGGCGCGGCGTACTGCTGCAGCGCGCCGAACGTGCCGGCGGCGGCCTTGGACAGTTGCGCGACATTGACCTRCGCCGTGTTGACCGCGGCCATGGCCTGCTCGAAGCGTGTCAGCCCGCCCTCGGCCAGCGCCGCGCCGGCAGCGGAGGCCGCCTTGCCGGTGTTGACCTTGGCGGTCGGGTTGAGCAGCTCGCTCGACTCGGTGAAGGTCAGATCGAAGCGGGCCATGCCGCCCTCGGCGTAAGCGTGGGACATTTCGCCCTCACCCGCCGCGACCTGCATCGTGCCCAGCCACGGATGCACCAGCTCGCCAGGCCCCTCCTGCTCAAGCGCCTTGAGCAGGGCATCGCGCTTGTCCATATAGTCCGCGCCGATGACGAAGGCGGTGACCTTGTACGCCCGCGTTGCCCGCCCCATGTCCTCGACATAGGGCACGTTCTTGCCCGGGTATTCGTGCGTGACCGTGCGTCGCCCCACGGGCACCTTGTCCCCATCCACCTGGAACGGGACGCCGCGGAATGACGCCGGGCGCAACTTGTCGCGCCAGCTGGCCATGCTTTCTCCTTTAGGATGCCCCGGACAGCGACCGGAAGCCGACGCGCGGGGTCATGGTGAGCCCCGGCTGATTGGTATTGCCTGGATCGACACGGGTGCCCGGCGGCGCGTTCTCGAACCGCACCACCATGTCGCCGCGCAGCTGCTGCGCCTGGGCCGTCTGCCCAGACAGGGATGCCGTCCAGTCCCGCAAGCCCTGCGTGCCGGAGCGCACCCCGTTGCCGAGTGCCTCGGTGGCGGCCGGGCGCGAGTCCTGGAACAGCGCGCCGACCTTCTGACCGACCCACTGCGCGCCGCTCATCAGCGGCTCGATGTACGGCCGGACCCGGTCCCACAGGCCGCGGAACCACGCGACGATGGGCTCCCAGTTGGAAATGATCAGACCGAGGGGCGTGAAGTTGTAGAACAGGGCTTTGATGCCCTGCCACGCGACGCCAGTGACCGCTACCACCGCGCCCCAAAGCGCGCCGAAGAACTCCTTGATCGGCTCCCAGTTGCGGATGATCGGCGCCAGCACGGTCCAGTCCAGCGCGACCTTGATCCAGCCCCATGCGACCTCGGCGTAACCCTTGATCGCCGACCAGATGCCCGCGAAGAACGGCGCCACCGTCGACCAGTTGGCGATCAACAGGCCAGCCGCCAGCGCGATGCCGCGCACCACCAGGCCGACCGGAGACAGACTCAGGATGCCGTTAAGCAGCGCCATGGCGCCCGACACCCCCACCACCGCCAGCTTGAGCACCAAGAGGCCCGCAGCAGCGCCCAGGACGCCCTGAATCACGCCCGGGCTGGCATTGGCGAATGCAGCCACGCCATCGACCAGCGGGCCAGCCACCGCGAGGAAGTTATTGAGTGGCGGCAGCAGGATGTTGCCGACCGCGATGCCGACACCGGCGACCCGGTTCTGCATCAACTGCATGTTGTTCGCCGTGGTGTCCGCGCGGGCCGCGTATTCGGCCTGCATCGAGCCGGCGTACTTCGAGGCGTCACCCACCTTCTCGAAGTTGGCCTTGAGCAGATCCATGTTGGTGAGCAGCGGCGCGATCGCCCCGATGGATTCCTTGCCGAACAGCCCGTCGAGCACCGATGCCTGCTTCGACTTGTCCACCTTGCCGATGGCCGTCAGCACGCGCAGCATCGTGCCCTGCGCGTCCTTCTGCATATCTACGGCGAGCCGCTTGGCATCGAGTCGCAGCGCCTTGAACGTCTGCTGCTGCTCTTTCGTCGCACTGGTGCCCGAGGTGAGCGTGAGCATCATGTTCTTGATGCCAGTCGCGGCGATCTCCTCCTGCACCCCCATGCCCGCCAGCGTTGCACCCATGGCGGCGATCTGGCTGGCCGCGAAGCCGGCCACCTCGCCCAGGGGGCCGATCCGCGTCACGATCTCGGAGATCTTGTTCGCCTTGGCCGGCCCCGTGTTGCCGAGGTAGTTGATCTGGTCGGCCAGCGTGACCACCTCGGTCTGCCCCAGCTTGAACGACGTGCGCCAGGTGGCCATCATCTCGCCGGCCGTCGCAGCGCTCTGGTCGAACGCCACGCCCATCTTGACGGCGTCCTCGGAGAACTGCAGCAGCTCCTCGTGAGACTTGGCGAATCCGGCCTGGCCGCCGGCGGCGGTGATGGCCGCGATGTCCTTGGCGGCCATCGGCAGGCGCTTGGACATGTTGACGATGTCCTGCCCCATTTCCTTGAATTCGCCCGGCGTCTCGAAGTTGACCACCTTGCGCACGTCGGCCATCGCCGATTCGAAGTCGATCGCCGCCCTGGTCGCGG
>NZ_JBFTND010000267.1:0-9162 GCF_056397305.1 Cupriavidus sp. 05N40 | reverse complement strand
GCATCGAACTGAACATGTCACCTGGCGCGGACGATGCTTCGTCGGTCGAAATGCTCGGCCGGTGGCCTAGCGCGAGCAGGCGTAGCGTGGCAAGGTCGCCTAGGCCCATGTTGAGTTCCGTCTCCGGAGAGATCGACGTCGTGCCACCCGTATCGATAATTAGTTGCATCTCGTCCCGACTGAGCATGTTGCAATGCACGTAGGTCGTGTCATTCGACAGCAGTCCGCGCCGGTGCAGTTGTTTCATCGGGTCGACGTGCCAGGAGCCAACGCCGACATGCATGGTGATCCTCAGACCGAGATCGCGTACAAAATGGAACTCCCGCTCGGTGATTTCGAGCGTAGTGATCTCGGGACCCCGGGCGGCGAACGCCATCGTCAGAAGCTGGTCGCTCGAAGAAAAGTACCGCGTCTTCATGCGCCGCACATCATTCAGGTCGGTGATCGTCATGTTGGGGGGCAGGTTGTCGTCATTGGCATTGCCGTAGCCCCATACCCCTCGGATACCGGCGTCGCGAAGACCGAGGAAGGCCTGCTCGGCGTGGTCCGGCGTATTGTTGTTGTGGCACCAGTCGTATAACGTGGTGATGCCCGAGTTCATCGCTTCGTCGCCTATACGAAGCTCCCCAATCGCCTTGTCGTTGCTGAGGATGCTGCCTCCCCGGATCAACGTGCGCTTTTGCTTGTTCACAGTCATTCGAATGTCTCCTCTTGGTGTTATGGAACTCCGTGGCCGCCGTGACCAAAGTTGTCACCTAAACCACGCGTTGGTAGAATTGGACACTTGTCGCCTCGTCCCGGTGACCAACGGCCCGGCATTCTGCCTTCGGTCAACCATGTCCCCATTTAATGAGCCGTGCGCGGAACGGTCAATCTGTCGCGGAATGATGTTCCGTACATTAAAATTCACATTAGAGGGGCGGAACCGTGTCTTTCGTGTCGCGGAGCATTGCAGTTGATTTATGGCACCGGATTAGTGAAGCTGAGTTTCGCCCGCGTCTAAGCAAGGGAATATGTGGCCCTCTGGACGGGATGCAGCCAACTTGTGTACTGGGCTGTTTCTCCTAGTGACTTCCTATTCACGACGTCCGGCAACACATGTTCGGCTTGATGCTCCACGTGCATGCGCCCACCGTCCGCGCGGACCTCGAGCGGGCCTCCGTGCTTTCGCGAGCCCCCAACTTTAATGTGACGACTAATGCCTGTGATACACGTCGTCGCCCAATCCGGCCGCCGGAGATTTACGTCAGCATCAGACGACCCCTGAGGCACGGAACGCATCGATCTCCTCCGCCGCGTAGCCGATTTCCCGCAGGACCTCGTCGGTATGCTCGCCAATCGTGGGCGGCCGGGTGTCGATGGCCGGTGGCGTGCGGGAAAGGCGGGCTGGAGGCGAAACGATCGGTACCGGGCCGTGCAACCCCGGGTACTCGATCCAGGTGAACGCACCGGATGCGCGGATTGAGGGGTCCTCGAGCGCCTCGCGCGGTGAATAGACAGGACCGGCAGGGATCTTGGCAGCCTCGAGTTCGGAAAGCGCCGCTTCGCGCGTGCGCGACGCACACCATTCCGACATCATCTTGCTCAACGCGTCGCCATTCTCTCCGCGCAGGAGGTCGTCCGAGAATCGCGGGTCGTTCATCAGATCCGGTGCGCCAACCATGCGCGCCCAGCGTTTGAAGAGGGATTGGCCAATCACCTGCACGATGATCCAGCCGTCTGCGACGCGAAAAATGTCGGACGGGCCGGCGATCGGACTACGATTTCCGGTGGCCTGGCGGTTAATCTGAAGCGTGGCCTCCTCGATGAGCACTCCGCTCGAGAGATTCAGCGCTGTCTGCAACAGGGACGCATCTACCGATTGGCCTTTGCCGCTGCTACGACGTTCATATAGGGCCATGACGGTACCAAGCGCACTCGATAATGCGGTAGAAAAATCAACCACCGGCACCATAGCCTTCGTGGGACTGCCCGGTTGGCCGGAGATATGGACCGCCCCGCTCATCGCCTGGCCGATGCCGTCGAAGCCGACGCGGTGGCTCGCATCATCGTGCGTACCGAATGCCGTCGACGCGGTCAGGATGATATCGGGCTTGACGGCACTGATGGTCGTGTAGTCGAGACCGAGATTTGCGAGCGTATCTGGCGGCATGTTCGCGATCACGACGTCGGCCGTTTTTAGCAGACGCTGCACGATTCCCCGTCCACCGGGGCTGTCGACGTCAAGCGTGAGCGATCGTTTGTTGCGATTGACCTGCAGGAAAAATGCCCCTTCGCCAGTGTCGGTCACCGGCATGACGAAGCGATCTTCGCTACCGCCGACACGGTCAATGCGAATCACATCGGCGCCGAAGTCGGCGAGGAGTGCTGCACAGAAGGGGCCAGCGATATAACGGCCGAAGTCGAGGACGCGAATACCATCAAGTACCTTAGACATCATGTAATTTCCGTTGCCCTGGCGTTAGATCGCAACCTTCTGCGAGAATGCAGGGGCGCGCTTTTCTCGAAACGCCGCAACGCCCTCGATGACCTCGGGCCCGGAGAATCCGAGCATTTCAAGGGCAAGCGAAGCATCGAACGTCGGGCCCGCCTGGCGTAGCCAATTGTTCAGCGCGTATTTCGTCCAGCGAATCGCCGTCGGCGCCCCCTGGGCCAAGCGAGTCGCGATGGAAAGCGCGGTCTCCTGGAGCTCCGACTCGTCCACCGCGACAGACACTAGGCCCATCTGTTCGGCTTTTTCCCCACTAACCGGCTCGCACAACAGCAGGTGATACTTGGCTTTCGCCATACCGCACAATAGCGGCCAGACAATTGCGGCGTGATCACCGGCAGCTACGCCCAAACGCGTGTGTCCATCGACAAGTTTGGCTGTGCGCGCGGCGACGGGAATGTCGGCGAGCAAGGCGGCAACGAGCCCCGCCCCCACCGCGGAGCCCTGGATAGCAGAAACGATCGGCTTGGAACAGTTGACGATGTTGTAAACAAGATCCTTCGCTTCTCGCCAGACACGGGAACGCACTTCGAACGAGTTAATCATCGTTTCGACCATGTCGAAGTCGCCGCCGGCTGAAAAGGAACGTCCGGCGCCGCAAAGCAGTACCGCGCTAACTGTCTCGTCGGCATCGATATCGCGCCAGACGCGCGCGATCTCATCATGCCCGCGCTCATCGAGTGCGTTGAGCTTCTCGGGTCGGTTCAGTGTCACTCGCAGTACACCCGCTGCCGGACGGTCGAAGGCGAGTCGCGTGTAGGCTTTGTAGACAGGGTTGAAGTCGATGCCGTTCTCAGACATTTCATTTCCTTGAAGGATCGCCGTTGGATGCAGGGAGGGCGATCCGGGATGTGATGAAGTTAGCCGACAGATCGGCGAGAAGTAATCCCGCCGTCGACAGTGAAAATCGCGCCGGATGTGTAAGCAGACTTTTCCGAGGCGAGATAGACAAACAGGTCCGCGACTTCGTCGACCGTTGCAGCGCGACCAAGTGGATAGTTCGCGAGCAGTTCGGTATAGCGATCCGCGTCGCCGAGCAGGCGTTGCGCGTGCCCTTTTAGTACCTTGTTGATGCGATCGGTATCAACCGGCCCAGGGTTTACGCCGACCACGCGAATGTTATCGTCGGCGAGACTGCGGCCGCCCAGGGCTCGCGTAAACGCCATCAGTGCCGCATTCCCGGTCGTACCGGCAATGTAGTTGAAGTCGAAGTTCTCACCGCCGTTGCCAATGTTGTTCAATATCACGCCGCCACCTCGGGCCTTCATCACCGGGTACAGTGCGCGAGTCAGGTTGATGTACCCAAATACTTTCAATTCCCATCCCGCGCGCCAACGCTCCTCGTCGACATCCCAGAGGTTGCCTCCTGGAATGGCGCCTGCGTTGTTGACCATGACGTCAGTTGTCTCGCCGAACTGCGCGACTTCGGCCACAGCGCCGGGCAGCGTCATGTCGATCGCGAGGATGTCCGCCTCGACATCATGTTCCGCGGAGACCTTGCTTGCGATCGCGGCAAGCTTTTCCCCCGAACGCGCAACTAGCCGCAAATGGCAGCCTTCCCGGGCGAACGCCCATGCCAGACCTTCGCCAATACCCTGCGAGGCGCCGGTGATCAAGACGGTTTTGTCTTTAAGATTCAGGTTCATCTTCTCTTCCTCCCGGCGCTTTGACACCGAGTCGGTTCGTGAAARGGCGGATTGCGCGTCAATGCTGCGCAGCGAGACGGATTTCCTCGATTGCAGCCGGATTGTCGAGCGATGACAGATCGCCCGCCGGCTGGTCGGTGTAGATGCTGCGGATGACGCGCCGCATAATCTTTGAACTCCTCGTTTTGGGCAGTTGGGTTACAAGATGCATCTGGCTCGGGCGAAACGGACGGCCCAGCCGCTCATCCACGTGTTGGGCTACATCTCGGCGCAATTTGACCTCGTCGCCATCCCAATATGGCGCCGGGATCAGGAATACGACGAGCTTCTGTCCCTTGACCGGATCGTCGACGCCGATGGCGGCCGCTTCGGACACCGCAGACAGCTCAAGAAGTACTTCCTCGATTTCCGCGGGGCCGACGCGCTTGCCCGCAAGCTTGATCGTGTCGTCGGAGCGACCGAGGAGAAAATAAGTGCCGTCTTCGCGCCTCATGGCGAGATCACCATGGACCCAGATGCCGGGAATTGCGTGCCAGTAGGATTCCAGATAGCGGGCGTCGTCCTGCCAGAACGAGCTAGTCATGCCCACGAAGGGCCGTCGAATCGCGAGTTCGCCCACCGCGCCGACAACAGGGTTGCCGCTTGCGTCGACGACATCGGCCTCGACCGACGGCGAGGCGGTGTTGAATCCGCCCGGACTGATCGGCCGCACCACCACACTCGATAGCAATGCCCCGGATACTTCTGTCCCGCCGGTGTAGTTGATCACAGGCCGATGTCCGCGTCCGAACGCGTGCTGGAACCAGGAGAAGTGCTCGGGATCGATACCCTCGCCGGCCGTGATCAGCAGACGAATCGACGATACATCACCTTGTGTCGCGATCCTTGCATTGGCGGCGAGACCACGAATCAGGGTCGGTGCGGAGCCGAAATGGGTCACGCGGTGACGCTCGATGAGCCGCGACATGCGCGACCAATCGGGAAAATCTGGGGCGCCGTCGTAACACACCAGCGTAGCGCCGCTTAGCAGCGCGCTCGACATGACCAAAGAGCCAGCGATCCACCCCATGTCAGCGGGCCAGCAAAAGACGTCGCCGCGGCGGACATCGAAATGAACGGCGGCGTCGTGAGCGATCTTCAGTGGAAAGCCACCATGGGTATGGACCGCGCCCTTCGGCTTTCCCGTGGTGCCCGATGTGTACACTATCATGAAGGGGTCGACTGGCGACATCCCCGCGGGCTCCGGCGACGGCGGCGCGGCCCTGGCGATGTCCTCCCATGCGACAACCGTCTCGTTGAAGGTGATGTCTTCGCCGGCATGCTTCCAGACAACCGTCTGGATCTCGGGCAATCTGGTCAGTGCTTCGGCAACTAACTTACGCGTATCGACCCATTTCCCCCGGCGGGAGAATCCGGTAGTCGCGATGAGCTTGCTGGTGCCGCACGATGAAAGACGGGACACGATTGCGTCGACGCCAAAGCCGCTGAACAACGGAACAGCAATGGCACCGTGCCAGGCTAAGGCGAGCATCGTGACCGTGGCCTCGACGCCATTCTCCATCAACAGCCCGACCCGATCGCCACGTTCGATGCCAATCAATGCCATGCCTGCGGCAAACGCCGCCACACGTTCCCTCAGTTCAAAAAAAGTTACGCGCTGTACGCTGCCATCCTCGCGCTCTGCAACGACAGCGGGGCGCTGGGCCATCTCGACGTCATCGGCCCACTTGAAGATCGACTTGACCCAGTTTAGGCGCCCCCCTGGAAACCAGTTGGGAAATTCAAGACCATTGGATGAGTCCAGATACGCGTCGTACTTGGTGTCCCACACCACGCCGCAGAAATCCAGCACGGTATCCCAGTAAGCCTCTGGCTGAGCATTGGAGAACGCCAGCAGTTCGTCGTAGCTGTCGAGACCAAGCCGCCGCATCAACGCAGTAACGTTTGACGAGGCAATATCGTCGGCCGTCGGTTGCCATGCATCCCTTAGATAGTCACTCATCGAAAATACACCTACAGAACACAAGATTCATTAAATGGAAAAGGGGCGACTATGCTATGCACCCCTGCCGGCAACGGCGTCTCCGACGCCTCGGCTCAGGGACTGATTCCTGAGATTTTCCCGCACCGCATCGCCGACTCCACGAGGACCACGCTGGCGTTGCCGCAGACGGTCACGCATACGACTTCGTGGCTACTAGCCGTCTTTGACTCGCTCTCGACGAGACCGCCGCACCGGGTCACCTTGTCACCAAAACGCGGGGCGGAAGGAATTGGAATTTGCCCGGGCCCACATACGTCTCGACGCCTCGATAGGGGACAGGATTTGACTACGTTGCCGATGCGCATCTGACTGGGCGTATCTCGTAGTGCAGGATCCTTGTAAACATTTCTCATTGCATGTCTCCGAACGTGGCGGCGCCACGTGTCGACCCGGCGCGTCTTTCAGACCAAAAGTCATTCACGGGCGGTTTCTGTTTTTCATCGTGCGCGACGCCTGATGGCAAGTCAATGTTCTCCCACATTGCGTTCCGTACTTTGAAAACTCTGGATTGAGCTGGGCTAGCCGCTCTGCATTGCCAGGGACCTCGTGTCGGGGCCACGCCATACACAGCGGTTTTTCGAAGTACGGAATGGTTCTTGACTTTGCATTGACGGAGGTATCGACGGACGTCCATTGTGGGAAAAGACAGATCACCCCCCTGTGCCTCGCGATCATTGCATTAGTGCTTCGCAACGCCCTTCTCCGCGAGGTCGACGAGGTCCAGCCCCACTAGCAGGAGACTTTCGCATGACCCAATCGTTACTTGCCCTTAAGCCTACAAAGCTATCATGACGATCGTTGGCGACATCGCGAGCCTGGACTTGGCAGGCTGGGTCCGCCCAGGCGACACCGTCGCCTGGGGGCAGTGCTCTGCGGAGCCCGTGACGCTCACGCGCCTGCTCATGGCACAACGCCACGCAGTAGGTGGGCGTTTCACTGTGTTCATCGGCGCCAGTTGGAGCGACACGCTGCAGCCAGCGTTCGAGGATGTGGTGGACTTCCGCTCATACTGCGGTACAGCTCAGAATCGGCAACTCGCCGAAGCCGGGGTTCTCGACATCTTGCCGGCTCATTATTCATCATTGGAGAAAGTGCTGACTGAAGGTCCGTCAAAGGTGGACGTGCTGCTGTTGCAGGTCGCGCCCCCGGATGCTGACGGCTGCTTCAGCCTGTCCGCGAGTCACGAGTATCTGGTGCCCCTTATCGATTCGGCGCGCGTGGTGATTGCGGAGGTCAATCAGCAGGCGCCATGGACCTACGGTCCACGGAGGTTGGTCAAGACGGACTTCGATCTGCTCGTTGAGTCGTCGCGGGCGTTGCCCGATGCGCCGGCAAGCCGAGCCGGGGACGTCGAGCTGGCGATCGCGTCGCATGTGCAAGGGCTCGTCGATGATGGCGCCACCGTGCAATGTGGCATCGGCGCCTTGCCGGAAACCGTGCTGGCAGCCCTGTCCGGTCATCGCGATATCGGGATTCACAGCGGCGCGATCGGCGACACTGTCGCGGAGCTAATGCGCCGGGGCGTGGTCACCAACGCCCGCAAAACGATCGACTTCGGCGTAACAATTGCCGGCACGATCATGGGCTCAGCGGACATTCATCGGTTTGCGCACCGCAATCGCGCTATCCAGTTCCGCGCCACGAGCTATACGCACGACATTCGCGTGCTCGAATCGATTGACCGGTTTGTGGCGATCAATGCGGCCATCGAAGTCGACATAAGCGGACAGGTCAACGCGGAAGTCGCGGGCGGACGGTATCTCGGCGCCGTCGGCGGCGCCATGGACTTCCTGCGTGGGGCGCGGCGTTCGCGTGGCGGCCTGCCGATCGTGGTACTGCCGTCGCGTGCTGGCCGGCATGCCCGGATCGTACCCAGGATTGCGGGACCGGTTAGCACGCCGCGCAGCGACGCCGCAATCATCGTGACCGAGTACGGCGTCGCTGACCTACGTGCGCTCACTCTTGCACAACGTATCGACGCGATGATCGCGATCGCGCATCCGGAGGATCGCGACGAACTTGCGCGCGCCACAGTGCCGGGCGCGCGGAAACCCACATTCAAGGAGATTTCATGAGACGAGCTGCCATTGTGGCACCCGTGCGCACCCCCGTCGGCACATTCGGCGGCAGTTTGCGCGGGGTTCCGGTTGAAGCGCTGACGAGTACCGTCATCCAGGCGGTACTAGCGCGCTCTGGCATTGATCCGGCGCGCATTGACGACGTGGTGTTTGCGCAATCGTATGCCAACAGCGAAACGCCTTGCATCGGCCGCTGGGCCGCATTGCACGCCGGGCTGCCGATCGCGGTGCCGGGCATGCAACTCGACCGACGCTGTGGAGGCGGCCTGCAGTCCATCGTTACTGCCGCGATGATGGTTCAGAGTGGAGCCGCCGATGTCGTTCTCGCAGGTGGAGTCGAGAGCATGAGCAATATCGAGTACTACTCGACCGACATGCGCTGGGGCAAACGCTCCGGTTCGGCGCGCCTGCTCGACCGGCTCGAACGTGGACGAGAGCGTTCGCAGCCTGAGGAGCGCTTCGGCTACATCTCCGGAATGCTAGAAACAGCCGAGAACCTCGCGCGCGAGTACGGCATTTCCCGGGAAGAAGCCGATGGGTTCGCCGCCCGGAGCCACGCGCGTGCGGCGGACGCCTGGGAGAGTGGGCGGTTCGACGATGAGGTCGTACCGGTCTCAATCCCGCAAAAGAAGGGTGACGAGCTGCTGTTTGCGCGTGACGAAGGTATCAGGCCCGGGACCACTGTGGAGTCGCTTTCCAAGCTGCGCCCGATCAGCAACGGTGGAACTGTGACGGCCGGAAACGCGAGCCAGCAGAACGATGCCTCAGCCGCGTGTCTCATCGTCGCCGAGGACAAGCTCGACGAACTTGAACTGTCGCCGATGGGGTACCTGGTCGGCTGGGCTGCGGCAGGGTGCGAGCCTTCGCAAATGGGCATTGGTCCCGTGCCTGCAGTTCAACGCC
>NZ_JBFTND010000266.1:0-9283 GCF_056397305.1 Cupriavidus sp. 05N40 | reverse complement strand
CTCCTCGTGTGGGTCAGTGTGGTCAGTGTGGTCGGTGCTCGTCGGTGTCCATTGCTTGTAACGATAGAGAGGCGGTATCCTCCGATCAATGCCGGCAGGAGAAAGCAGGTATCTCGCCGGAAGATAGCGGGAGCCAAGGCATGCAAACGGAAGCAGGGCAGGACCTCACACTCAAGGCGCTGGCGACCTTCGTGGCGGTGGCGCGCACGGGCAGCGTTTCGGGGGCAGCGGCGCAGCTCGGGCTGGCGCAGTCGGCCATCAGCAGGCAGGTGGCCGAACTGGAGCGGATGTTCGGCGGCGCGCTGTTCTACCGCACCGGGCGCGGCGTACGGCCGACCACGCTGGCCGCGCAGGTGCTCGCCGACGCCGAGCCGCTGCTGGCCGGCGCCCGGCAACTGGTGGAGTCGGCGCGGGGCGAGGCGGGCAACGTCGGCGGGATGGTCACGCTCGGGCTGGTGCCGGCGGTGGCGCCGCTGCTGTCGAGCCGGCTCTACGCCGCCGTGCAGGAGCGCCTGCCGGCGGTCCGGCTGCGCATCGTGGAGGGCTACAGCGGGGAGATCGAGACCCGGCTGACGCAGGGCAGCATCGACCTTGCGGTGCTCAACCGCTACCGCGCCGAAGGCCGGAACAGCTACCGGCGCCTGCTCGACACGCCGCTGATGCTGGTGGGCCGGCGCGCGGCCTTGCAGGCGCACTGGCGCACGGTGGGCGGCAGGCCGGCGTCATGTTTGACCACGCCGCGTTCTCCGTGCTGCCCTACCACGCGGTCGCAGCCGAGCTGGAGAGCGGTGACTTCGATGGCGTGCCGCTGTCGGACCGCGCCTTGCGGCAATCGGTCGTGCTGGCCACCAGCAGCCAGCGCCCGTTTACGGCTGCCGCGCGGCAGGTGGCGCAGATGATCCCGGGGATTGCGGATGCGTTGATCCGCGAAGGCATGTGGCGGCGATAGGTGGTGGTCGCGGCGAAGCACAGGCGCCGCTCTTGCGTGCGTGGGCGCTTCCATCACCGCGGCCGGATCACCGGGTTGGACGAATCGGGCGAACTGTGCGGGCGAACTGTCCGGGCGAACTGTGCGGGCGGCAGGAATGGAAAGTAGGGATCGCCGGGAGCGATTGCTCATGGCGAAAACGCCCTCGCCAGCCGGCAAGGCCGGCGGGCGAGGGCGGGGACCAGATGGCCGCGTCCGTCAGCGCCGGCCGGCAAGTCGGCGGATCACCGAAATGAAGTGATCGACTTCCCCGGTCGTATTGTAGAAAGCCAGTGACGGGCGCACCGTGGCCTCGACGCCGAAGCGACGCAGGATGGGCTGGGCGCAGTGATGGCCTGAACGCACCGCAATGCCTTCTTCATTGAGCGCGCGGCCGACTTCCTCGGTCTCATACCCCTTGAGCACGAAGGACAGCACGCTGGCCTTGTCCCGCGCGGTGCCGATCAGCCGCACCCCCGGGACAGGCGCCAGCAGCCGGGTGGTATATTCGAGCAGGTCATGCTCGTAGCGGGCGATACTGTCGATGCCGACGCGTTCCACATAATCCAGCGCGGCACCGAGGCCGACCGCATCGGCGATATTGCCGGTGCCTGCCTCGAAGCGATTGGGTGGCGGCTGGAACTCGGTGCGCTCGAAGGTGACGTCGGCGATCATGTTGCCGCCGCCTTGCCAGGGTGGCATGTGCTCCAGGATCTCGCGCTTGCCATAGACCACGCCGATGCCGGTGGGGCCGAAGATCTTGTGCCCCGAGAACACGAAGAAGTCGGCATCGATGGCCTGCACGTCCACGCGCATGTGCGAGACCGACTGCGCGCCGTCGACCAGCGCCCTGGCGCCGGCAAGGTGCGCCAGTTCGACGATTTCCCGGACCGGCACCACCGTGCCCAGCGCATTGGAGACCTGCGTCACMGCCACGATGCGGGTGCGGTGGTTGAGCAGGCGCCGGTACTCGTCCAGCCGTACCTGGCCGGAATCATCCACCGGTATGACCCGCAGCCTGGCCCCGACCTGCGCGGCAAGTTGCTGCCACGGCACGATGTTGGCGTGATGCTCCAGGTGCGRGACGATGATCTCGTCGCCTTCGCCTACATGGCTCACCCCCCAGGTCTTGGCGATCAGGTTGATCGCCTCGGTGGCGCCGCGCACGAAGATGATCTCGTCGGGCGAGGCGGCGCCGATAAAGCGCTGCACCTTGCTGCGCGCGGCCTCGTAGGCATCGGTGGCGCGCGCCGCCAGCGCATGCGCGGCGCGGTGGATATTCGAGTTCTCGTGCGCATAGAAATGCGAGATGCGCTCGATCACCTGGCGCGGCTTGTGGGTGGTGGCGGCATTGTCGAACCACACCAGCGGGCGGCCATTGACGCGTTCCTGCAGGATCGGGAAGTCGCGGCGCACGGCGTGCACGTCGAACGGCGCGCCCGACGGCGCCGCCGCCCACGGCAAGGCGTCGCCGTGGCCAACGCCTTGCGGTACCAGGCGCGGCACACCGCTCGCGTCGGGCAGTGCGATGCGGTCCAGGCTGCCCGGGCCGCTGCGTGACGCAAGCCCCGCAGTGTCGAGGAAATAATAGGCGCTCGCCGCCTGCCCCGGCCGCGGCGAAGCATCGGCGACCGGTGGCACCCCCAGCGCGGTGCCGCCGAAGCGGCTTTCCAGCGCGGGCGCCGCGTTGGTCACGGTATCGGGCAGGCCGTTCTGCGCGGCCGCGCTAGGCAGCAGCGCTGGCGCGCGGTTGCCCAGCGACAGCACATGGGTTGGCGCCGCCGGCGCCAGGTTGGCGCCTGGCACCTTGCCTTGGGGAATGGCGGCGCCAGGCACGCCGGTGCCCGTGCCGCCCGGGCCCGCCAGCGGCGAGCCGGCAGGCGCGGGATTGCCGGCCACGGCCAGCGCTGGGGCAAGCTCGGGCGCAAGTTCCGCCGGCTTGCCCGGCAAGGCCGAGAAGAAGGCCCCGGCCAGCCGCGCCAGCACGGCAGGATCGGGCAGGCCCGCGGGCACCTGCGGTGCTGCCGGAACGCTTGCGCCCGGATTACTTGTAGGTGTCAGGGTAGTCATGGTACTTGCCGATTTCCACGTCATCGAGAACCGCCAGCGCGTCCGGCGCATGCACCGCGAGCGAGCAGTACAGGGAGATCAGATAGGAGGCGATGGCCTGGTCGTTGATGCCCATGAAGCGCACCGACAAGCCCGGGCCCTGTTCGCCCGCCACGCCGGGCTGGTACAGGCCGACCACGCCCTGGCGCTTGTCGCCCACGCGCAGCAGCAGGATCTTGCTCTTGCCGTCGGCCACCGGCACCTTGTCCGACGGAATCAGCGGAATGCCGCGCCAGGTGATGAACTGCGAGCCGAACAGGCTGACCGTGGGCGGCGGCACGCCACGGCGCGTGCATTCGCGCCCGAAGGCGGTGATCGCCAGCGGATGCGCGAGGAAGAACGCGGGCTCCTTCCACACCTTGCCGAGCAACTCGTCGAGATCGTCCGGCGTGGGCGCGCCGGTCAGCGGGAAGATCCGCTGCTCTTCGGCCACGTTGGCCAGCAGGCCGTAGTCCGGGTTGTTGATCAGTTCGCTTTCCTGGTGCTCCTTGATGGTCTCGATGGTCAGGCGCAGTTGTTCCTTGACCTGGTCGTGCGGGCTGCTGTACAGGTCCGACACGCGCGTATGCACGTCGAGCACGGTGCTGACCGCGTTCAGGAAATACTCGCGGGGCTGCTCTTCGTAGTCGACGAAGGTGCGGGGCAGGCGGCCCTCGCTGTCACGCTGGGTGCAGGCCACCTGTACGGTTTCAGGGTTCTGCACCTTGTTCAGGCGATAGATGCCCGCCTCGACCGGGACCCATTGCAGGAAATGCGTCAGCCAGCGAGGCGTGATGGACGCGAGTTGGGGAACGGTCTTGGTCGCGTTGGCTAGTTGCCGTGCTGCGTTATCGCCGAGCGCGGTCTGGCTGCCTGCTGATGCCGACATGTAAAACTCCTGGTTGATATGAGAAAAACAGGGAAGGTTATGAGCAGGGCGATTATCAAAGCCGTCATGGCCGCCTTCAACAGGCTATAGACGGCAAACTGCCCCGCCTGGTGACATACCGCTAGCGTGTACCGCCGGCACTGGCCTGGCGCCGCAGCTCCGGCTCCGCGCCATGGCTGGCGCCAAGCAGCCAGGCGATAGGCACCCCCAGCGCCAGCGCGAGCTTCTCCACCGTGACGATCGATGCGATCACGCTGCCACGCTCGATCTCGCCCACGTAGGAGCGGTTCAGGCTGGCATGCTCGGCCAGTGTTTCCTGCGACCAGCCTTGGACTTCGCGCAACTCGCGCACGGTGCTGCCCAGCGTACGGACAAGGTCGTTCATGGCAGGGCAGCCTCCGCAAAGGGTCGGGCAGGCTCGCCCTCGCTGCGCGATACCGCCTGCGTGACATGCGCACCGGGCGCGACATCCTGCGTGACCCAGACATTGCCACCAATGACCGCGCCGCGGCCCAGCGTGATGCGGCCAAGGATGGTCGCGCCGGCGTAGATCACCACATCGTCCTCGACGATCGGATGGCGCGGCAGGCCTTTTTCCAGGTGGCCCTTGGCATCGCGCGGAAAACGCTTGGCGCCGAGCGTGACGGCCTGGTACAGGCGCACCCGTTCGCCGATGATGGCGGTTTCGCCGATCACCACGCCGGTACCGTGATCGATGAAGAAGCCGCTGCCGATGCGCGCGCCCGGATGGATATCGATGCCGGTTTCGGCGTGCGCCAGCTCGGCCACGATGCGGGCCAGCAGTGGCAGGCCGAGCTGGTACAACACATGGGCAAGGCGGTGATGGATCATCGCCAGCACGCCGGGGTAGCACAGCAAGACTTCATCGACGCTGCCGGCGGCCGGGTCGCCGTGGTAGGCCGCCAGCACGTCGCTGTCGAGCAGGATGCGGATCTGCGGCAGGCTGGCGGCAAAGTCCCGCACCGCGGCCAGCGCGCGGGTCTCGAGCTCGGGCGGGCCGTGCTCGGCGTGACGGGCGGTGTAGCGAAGCTCCAGGCGCGCCTGGGTCAGCAGCGCATGCAGCGCCGCGTCGAGCGAATGTCCGATATAGAGATCCTCGCTCTCCTGGCGCAGGTCCGGCGGCCCGAGGCGCATCGGAAAGAGCGCGCCCTTCAGGGCCACCACGATCTGGGCCAGTGCTTCGCGTGAGGGCAGGTCTCGCCCGCCCGGCTCGAGCAAGCGTTGCTGGCCCTCGCGCCATTGCCGGCGAACCTGCTGCAAGGCCTGGACGATTTCGTCTACGTCAAAGTTCGCCATTGCTGACAACTCCTTTTGTTGCGCCAGTCAGGCGACTACTGCTGCGACCATGGCAGGCCGTGAAAGCGCCAGCCGCCCAGGCCGCCGCGCCGCTGTTGTTCGTCGAGATCGCCCTCAAAGCCTTCCTGCACGTTGTAGACCTGGGCCAGTCCGGCCTTGGTGGCCGCCTCGGCGGCGAGCGCTGAGCGATTGCCGCTGCGGCATAGCAACAGCACCACCGCGTCCTTGCCGGTCTTGGCTTCGAGTTCGCGCACGAAGCGGGGGTTGCGGGTCAGGCTGGTGCCGGTCGCCCAGGGCACGTGCAGGCTGCCGGGTACATGGCCGACAAAGGTTCGCTCTTCCTGCGAGCGCACATCGACCAGCAGCGCGTGGCCGGCGTTGAGCAGCTCCCACGCCTGTCGCGGCGAGATGGTGCCGGCGTAGGGCAGGCCGGCGGAGCGGGCAAGCTCGTGGGCAGTTTGCAGCGCGGGATGCGCGATTCGTTCTTCCAGTGCAGTCGTCATAGCGTTCTCCTCCTTCAGGTCTTCACCCCCGCCAGCATTGCGCCGGCTTGCTTGCACAGCGCACGGTTGCAGGGCGATGGCAACTGTCTATAGCCACCAGGCACACTATGAAAGGACGCAACAGGAATGAAAACGAAGAAATCCGCATTTCTAAAGACGCCCCGGACCTTCCGGTTCTGACTAGCGCCGAGCCGATGGGATGGAAAGCGGAAAGGAGCGCGCCGCCCGGCAGGGCATGCGGCGATATGCGCAACGAGCTGGATCAGGCGTCGTCGGTTGTTGATCAGGCTGCCCTGAGATCTGGGCGAGACAGCCCAGCTGCGTACAGCCGCGACCATTGGGATGGCCTCGCGATGTCGATGCCTGCCAGGCGAGGCAGGGCTTGTGCGTCTGGATCGATCACCAAGTTTATGAAGCAAGCCGCGTCGGACCAACGAATGATTGAGCCTATGCATATGCCGCAGGGATTGCCGCGGGTAGCGGTCCATTGGCGCATATAGCGCATGGCGATTGTCCTTCTTGCTTGTTCGCCGGGAGAAGAACCCTGAGCCGGCATCCACGTCTCCCGCGCCACCACCGGCCGGTCTTCGCATCGCGCGCCGGGCTAGACAGATCGCGCTATCGGCTCGTTATCGGCTCGTTTTTCGGCTCGTTCGCCAGGGTCTCTATCCGTACCTTGGTCGAGTCCTTGAGAACCGTCAATCTGGTGCGATGGAGTAGCGCATGGTCTGGCGCAGAGCCGTCACTGTTCAGCCGCTTCACCTTGTTGAATACGACAGAGAAGCTTTCCTGGGTGACGGTCGCCGATGCGTATCCTTGTGCGTCGTGATCGACGTACTGGAGATCGGGGTTGTTGGCCTTGAGGAAAGCGTCGAACGCCGCTGGCGTGGCGACGAGTGGAGCGAGCGGCGTGCCGCTCCATGCTGCCTTGACGTAGGTGTAGAACGACGTGCTGCTGATGCCGGCGCAGACGAAATCAACCAACACCGGCGTGCCGGCCTCGGGGGTCGGCCCGCCGCGCACGACGCCGCACTGGAAGGCGTGCAAATCCCCCGTGATGGCGATGACGTTGCGGATCGAGGCCTGTTCCAGGTAGGCGAGCAGGTCGTGCTTGTCCGTGGGGTAGCCGTCCCACGAATCGCAATTGATGACGAAGCGGTCCTCCGATGCGCCATTCGCGGTGCGCAAGGCCGCCCACAGCCGGTTCAGCATGACCTCGTTGCCCCACACCTTCCATGTGGCGCGCGACGTCTTCAGCTTGTCCTTCCACCACTGGGTTTGCGCCGGGCCCAGCATCGACGGAGCGCGGCCAAGCCGCGCCGTAGCCAATGCTTCGAAGCGTTGCAGCACCTCAGGCTTCACGAAGTAGCGCGATCCGACTGCGTCGTCGCCGTGAACGGGATCGTGTCCGCGAGCCTCGGCTATCGCCCGTGCGCTGATCACCTGGCCGTCGCGGTACAGCCGCTCGTCGGTCATGATCAGTTGCATCAGCGAGCCAAAGCTGAAATCGCGATAGATGCGGATGTTGCGATATGACGCATCCTCCGGAGCGAACTCCACATCGCTCCAGTCGATCGGCATATATTCGGCCCACGCCCGGGTGGCGTTGCGCCGGCGTTGCGTCTCCTGCTTGCCCTCATTGGTGTAAGCCTGATGATCCTGCCAGCCATCGTCAGAGAATTCGTGATCATCCCAGATTGCAATGATCGGGAACCGGCGATGAACGTCCTGCAGTCGCGGGTCGGTCCGGTACGTTCGATATAGCGCGCGATAGTCGGCCAGCGTATGGGCGTAGACGCCGCCGCCCGGCATCGGCTGCCCATCGGGCAGGTTCAACGGCGGGTGCGCAGGTTCCGCAGGGCTGGCCGCTTGCGCACCCACCGTCTCATAGATGTAGTCGCCGACGTGCACGACGAAGTCGAGATCCGTCTCGGCCGCCATCAGCGTCATCGCCTGCCAGTGGTTGACGCCCCAGTCCTGGCACGTGAGCCACGCGAAGCGGACCCGGGTGTTGGCATCGGCCGGGCCGGGCGCCGTCAGCGCCGTGCCGGTGCCGGTCACGTCATCGCCGGCGACGAATCGGTAGTGGTACAGGGTCTTCGGCGACAACCCGATGATTTTCGCCCGAACGGTATGGTCGAAGCGGCGCAATGCGCTCAGCCGTACACTTGCGACGGTCGTTGCAAAGTCCGGCCGTGTCGACACGTCGAGTCGCACCGGCACCACGTCAACGTCGCCCTGCGCGGCGACGCAGCGGGTCCAGAACACCACCGACGCGTCCCGCGGGTCGCCGCTGGCAATGCCCTGCGGGAACAGGTATCGGCCCTTGCGCGCCGACGCGACGCCCGGCGGCCCGGACCCGCAAGCCGTGAGCGCACCGGATGCAACGGCGATGGCAAAGAAGGCCGACGACTTCAGAAAATGACGGCGTTTCATCCAACCTCCGTTACGCGCCGGACCCGGCACGGTACGCTCGGACTACAGGCGCATCCGGAACCGGTGACCGTCCGCGCGTCGAGCGGGACCTGCCACAGGCGCCGGGCAACGTTCTACTGGCCCTCGCCCGTGTCACATCGGCTTTGCTGCCGTCCGGAAGACCTCGCTGAGGTCGGCATCTTCCAGTACTGGCGTGACCTCAAGCTTCATCAGGTCGCTCCACAGGTAGGCGAATTCAGTCAGAAGCTTCACATCGTTTGTCTCGAGCAGGTCGAAGCCGCCGCTCAGGTCTGCCCTGGTCCATCTGCCCAGCAAGGTGACGCCCGCCGGCGGGAGCCCGCCGGTCTTCTGGAATCGCCCGATTATGTCCTCCCGGACTCGCGTATCCGGGGCCCAAGTGAATGTCAGCATGAACTTCATGGATGGCCTCCTTTGCTGTTTGGCCGATTGAAGCCTGTTATACGGGCGCTGCCTGAGCTTGGATGCAATGACAGAAACGGCCTTGGACGGGCGGCGTCATGGTGACGGCCTCGCCCGCCTAGCACTATTGTAGAAAGAGCAGAAATAGCCAGCGCGAAATCACCAAGAGCAAGTTCTGGTGCCGGACAAGCGGCCGCCATCGCCTGCGCGATGGCGGCGAGAGCGTGCTGCACAACAGCCAACGGGATCAGCTTCTTCGTGCCGGGCATCGGTTTTCAAATCTGAACTTCAGGATTTCAAAAGTGAAATAGATGCGGTGGATCTGCTTCTTAATGTTCAGCAAAATCAAGGAGATGCCAGTTTTTTGGCGTGTTGGCCCGGTTCCTGCGAGTAGGGGGGCTGCCATCAAGGGCCCTCTGAAAATTTCGTGGTGTGGACGGCTTGACCTGAAGCGCTTTCTCTCCGACTTTCCGTTGCCATGCGTTGTGGCAACACCGTTTCCTGATGCTCATGGACTACGCCCCGATCAAATCCCTGCTGATTGCCAACCGTTCCGAGATCTCCATCCGCGTGATGCGCGCGGCTGCCGAGATGAATATCCGGACCGTGGCGATCTATTCGAAGGAAGACCGCCTCGCGCTCCATCGCTTCAAGGCCGATGAG
>NZ_JBFTND010000265.1:0-8602 GCF_056397305.1 Cupriavidus sp. 05N40 | reverse complement strand
GGCCGGCTGTGYCAACTATGCCGGCATCAAGAGCGACAAGCACATCACCGACGCCACCAGCTACGCCACCACGCAGAGCATCCCCGCCGAGCAAGGCCGCTGGCCCTCAGCCGACTGGGCCGGCCAGTTCGGCGACACGCAACTCAAAGCGCTGATCGACGAGGCGCTGATCGGCAGCCCTTCGCTCGAAAAGGCCCGTGCCCGCGTGGCCGCCGCTACCGCGTTCAGCGAAGGCGCCAACGCCAACACATTGCCGCAAGTGGGTGCCGGTTACTCCTGGACGCGCCAGCGCTTTTCGGAAAGTACGCTGATACCGCCCCCCTTCGCTGGCTCGTGGCAGTCCGAGAACAAGGGCTTCATTAATGCATCGTATGAACTCGACCTGTGGGGCAAAAACCGGGAGGCGCTCAAGTCTGCGGTGTCCGCGCTGCGTGCCAGCGAGGCCGAGGCGGAACAGGTCAAGCTGGCACTCAGCAGCGCAATTGCCCGTGCCTATAACGAACTAGCGCGCCTCTACGCGCTGCATGACATCGCCAAGGATGAAGTGAAGCAGCGCCGCGAAGTGCTGCGCGTGTCCAACGGGCGCGTCACCATGGGCCTGGATACCGAGGTCGAAAAGCGCACCGCGGAAGCCAACCTGGCCGCAAGCGCAGTTGCGTTGTCCTCGCTAGCCGGCGGCATCCAGCGCACGCGCTACCAGCTGGGCGCATTGCTCGGACAGGGCCCGGACCGCGGCATGGCGATCGACCGTCCGGCCCTCGAAGTCGGCGACGACGTCCGCCTACCCGACAACCTGCCGGCCGATCTGGTTTCGCGGCGCCCGGATATCGTCGCCGCGCGCTGGCGCGTGGACGCGATCCTTCACGACATCAAGGTGGCCAAGGCCGAGTTCTATCCGGACATCAACCTGAGCGCCATGATCGGCCTCGATGCCTTTGGCTGGGGCCGCTTCCTGCGGGCCGCCAGTCGCACCGCCTCGTTTGGGCCTGCGATTCACCTGCCGATCTTCGACGGAGGAGCACTGCGCGCCCAACTCAAGGGCCGCTATGCCGAATTCGACTTCGCCGTGGCCAACTACAACGAGACTCTGGTCAATGCCTTGACCGATGTTGCCACGCAACTCTCGGACATCCGTGCTATCGACACGCAGATCGACAATGCCGTGCGTACCGATACCGCCGCGCAACGCGCTCTGACCTTGGCGCTGGCGCAATACAAGGCTGGCCTGACCACGCAACTGACGGTGCTGAATGCACAGACCAACGCGTTGGCCAGCAGGCAGATACTCGCCAACCTGCGCATGACGCGTCGCGACCGGCAGGTCGCGTTGGCCGCTGCGCTGGGCGGCGGCTATACGGATACCTTTTACTCGACCGGACAAGCGGCGCTCGCCCGCTGATTCCGCTTTCAGTGAACACGAACAGGTGACGCCATGCACGAAACGACCAATTCCGCCCCCGCCGCTGAACAGATCAGCGCCCAGTCAACCGCCGGCACCCGGCCCGCCAGCAAGGACACCCGCAAGCACCTGCTTGCCCTGGTCGGCTTAACCACAGCGCTCGCGGCAGCCAGCTACGGCGTGTACTACTACACAGTGGCTCGATTCCACGAGGAAACCGATGACGCCTATGTCAATGGCAACCTGATCCAACTCACGCCGCAAGTGAGCGGCACGGTGGTAGCAGTCAACGCCGACGATACACAGATCGTCAAGGCCGGCGAGCCCATAGTCACGCTCGACGCTGCCGATGCAAAGATTGCGCTCGCCAATGCCGAGGCAGCGCTTGGCCAGACCGTGCGGCAAGTTAGCGCGCTCTATCTCAACAACAATGTACTGGCCGCGACGGTGCAGCAGCGCCAGACCGACCTCGCTCGCGCAAAGGACGATCTGCGCCGCCGCACCGAGGTTGTCGAATCCGGTGCGGTGGCCGCCGAAGACGTCGCCCACGCCCGCGACGCACTCAAGGCCGCCGAAGCCGCGCTCGAGACCGCGCGTCAGCAGCTTGCCTCCAACCATACACTGACAGACCAGGCCACCGTTGCCGACCATCCCAGCGTCCTGGCCGCCGCGTCCAAAGTGCGGGAAGCCTACTTGGCCCATGCTCGCAACACACTTCCCGCGCCCGTCACCGGCTACGTGGCGCGCCGCTCCGTGCAGGTTGGCCAGCGCGTGGCCCCCGGCAACCCGCTGATGGCCATTGTGCCGCTCGACGGCGTGTGGGTCGACGCCAATTTCAAGGAAGTTCAGCTCCAGCACATCCACATCGGCCAGCCGGTTGAACTGCATGCCGACCTGTATGGCAGCAATGTGACCTACCACGGCAAGGTGGTGGGCTTCTCGGCCGGCACCGGCAACGCGTTCTCGGCCCTACCCGCGCAGAATGCCACCGGCAACTGGATCAAGGTGGTGCAGCGCGTGCCCGTGCGCGTTCAGCTCGATCCGGCGGAGTTGCGCGAGCATCCGTTGCAAATCGGTCTGTCGATGCAGATCGACGTGAAAACGCGCAAGGAAGACGGCTTGCGCCTCGCGAGTGGCAGCCGCAGTGGTAACGAAGCGCCGTACCGCACGACCTATCGCACCGACGTGTTCCAGCGCTTCGGCGAGGAAGCCGATCGCGAAATCGCGCGGATCGTCTCGCAGAACCGTAACGGTACAGCCAGCGCGGAACTGGCGGCTGAACACGCGGCGCAACAAAAGCAGAAGGCCGGACCCCACCCGGCACGGCGCAGTATGCAAGCGGCCCCAGGCGCGTCAGCACATCGCGCCGAGTCGCCAGCCGCATAGGCAGCGCGCTCCGGCAATGGCCTGCCTCTGCTCATAGAGCTGACGCAACGGTTATATCACTCGTCACATCCAACCCGCGAACGCATCATGCAGTCCCAAGCCCAGACCACACTCGTGCCAATCCCATTGACCGGAGCCAAACTTGTAGCGGGTAGCTTCGCCGTGGCTCTCGCCACTTTCATGAACGTGCTGGACTCGTCGATCGCCAACGTCGCGATCCCGACGATTTCCGGCAACCTTGGCGTCTCCGTGGACGAAGGCACCTGGGTCATTACACTGTTCGCCGCCGCTAACGCCGTGGCAATACCGCTGACCGGCTGGTTAACCCAGCGCGTCGGCCAGATCCGCCTGTTCGTGGGTGCCATCCTCATGTTCGTGCTGTCGTCGTGGCTGTGCGGCATCGCACCCAACCTGGCCATGCTGTTGGCCGCGCGCATATTGCAGGGCGTGGTAGCGGGCCCCCTGATTCCGCTCTCGCAATCGATCCTGCTGTCCTCCTATCCCAAGGAGAAGAATGCCGTGGCACTTGCGCTGTGGGCGATGACGGCCACGGTTGGGCCCATCGCCGGCCCGGCCCTGGGCGGGTGGATGACCGACAGCTATTCGTGGTCGTGGATCTTCTACATCAATGTCCCTGTCGGACTGTTCGCTRCAGCCGTCACCTGGGCGATCTACCGTGACCGCGAAACGCCGACGCGCAAGCTGCCGATCGACCTCGTGGGCCTGGCCTCGCTCATCACCTGGGTAGCGTCGCTGCAGATCATGCTCGACAAGGGCAAGGACCTGGACTGGTTCAGCTCGCCGGTCATTGTCACCCTTGCCATCGTCGCGCTGCTCAGCTTCCTTTTCTTCGTGATCTGGGAACTGACCGAAGCGAATCCGATCGTCGACCTGCGCCTGTTCAAGGGCCGCAATTTCCTGACCGGTACGGTCGCCATCTCGGTGGCCTTCGCCGTTTTCTTTGCTAACCTGGTCGTCCTGCCTCAGTGGATGCAGCAATACCTGGCATACCCCGCCGTCGACGCCGGTCTGGCGATGGCGCCGCTGGGCATCTTTGCCGTTCTGCTTGCGCCGGTGGTGGGCAAGATCCTGCCCAGGTCGGACCTGCGCGTCCTCGCCACACTTTCCTTCCTCGGCTTTGCCGGCGTGTTCTTCATGCGCTCGCAGTACAGCATCGGCGTAGACACTTTCACGCTTGTACTGCCGACATTGCTGCAAGGCATTCCAACCGCGCTGTTCTTCGTCCCGCTGACGGCAATCATCCTGTCGGGCCTGCCGCCGGAAAAAATGCCGGCCGCCGCCGGCCTGTCCAACTTCGTCAGGGTGTTCTGTGGCGCAGTGGGCACGTCGCTGGCCACGACCGGCTGGAACAACCGGGCCGTGCTGCACCACGCGCGCCTTGTGGAGCAGGCCAGCCCGAACAACCCACTGTATGGCGCGGCCATCAATTCGATCCAGTCCACTCTTGGCTTATCCCCCCAGCAAGCCATTGCCTGGTTCGAGCGCAGCCTGAACACGCAAGCCATCATGCTCGGCCTAAACGACATATTCTGGATTTCAGGCGTGATCTTCGCCGCCATCATTCCGTTGATCTGGTTCACGAAGCCCGACAAGGGGGCCATGTCCGGCACCGCGGCCTCCGCCCACTGATACTCGGCCTGCGTTCTGCCACACTGCCGCGAGATGCGCATCATGCACTTGGGAAAATCGTACACATTATTCGAATTCACGCTCTGGTCGAGACGGCAACTCTATGCCTCCCTCGCATGCAGTTCGCTGCCCGTTTTCCTCTACCAGTTCCTCGGGGTGAAATGGCTGTCGATCCCGGTCTCCGTTGTGGTGCTGCTGGGCACGGCCACGTCATTCATCGTGGGTTTCAGGAACGTGCAGACCTACGGCAGGGCCCTGGAGGCACAGCAGATCTGGACTGACATCCTGAATGGCAGCCGGAGTCTGGGTGTGATGAGCCGGGACTTTCCGGCAGGACCGGCGGCGGGGCGAGAACTGATTCTCCGGCATTGCGCGTGGCTGACGGCACTCCGCTATCAACTGAGAAGCCCACGCATCTGGGAAAATGCGGGCAAGGTAGCCAATGTGGAGTACCGGAAATACTACCGGGTTCCCGAGTGGGAGACGCCATTGGAACTGGCGCTTGCGCGCTATCTGCCACTGGCCGAACTCGACTCGGTTCTGCACGCCGAGAGCAGGACAACCCGCTTGCTGGGAACGCAAGCGGCAACAATCAGGCGGTTGCTTGATGTCGGCGAGATCAGCAATGCCTTCTATCTGGAATTCGTTGGATCAATCAGGGGCCTCTTCGCGCAGCAAGGAAGGGCAGAGCGTGTCAAGGACTATCCATATCCCAGGCAATACGAGGTCATAAACAAGCTCTTTGTCCGTACCTTTTGCCTGCTGCTGCCCTTCGGCATTCTTACGGAGTTCGAAAAGCTCAATGACAGCGTTTCAGGCGTCATGCATGGCAATATGATCTGGCTGGTCATTCCATTCAGCACGATGATCTCGTGGATGTACCTAGTGCTGGAGCAGGTGGGTGAAAGCACGGAAAACCCGTTCGAAGGAAACCCCAATGACGTGCCCATGGCGCAGATCAGCTGGAAGATCGAAAGCGAGCTCATGGACATGCTTGGCGAGAAGAGCGATGTCCTCGAACCAACGACAGAGCACGGTATTGTCCTCTAGACCATTCACTGGCCCGCCGGACGCCTGCCCTTCGGGCGGGGCGCGAACGTCTGCATCAGGCGATTTTGGGTGATCGTCCCTTTGCTGCAGATTGATACGGCGACCGTCCGGAAAGCCTCTCGCAGCGAGGCTTTCCGACTTCCCTTTATATCGAGAATGTCGAGTCTTTCGCAAATCGTTGATTCACAGGAAATTTGGGAGCGCGACCGTATCAACTTGCAGCAAAAGAACGATCCCCCCTTTCTGCGGGCCGCCACCACGCCGAGCACGTTCCTGACCTCGTCCAATGTGAGTTTCGACATGACCACACTCTTCGCCACAAAAGCAGCCTGCCTTGGCAAATGGGGGGCAGGGAGTGAGCGACGCGCCTGCGGCAGGGCCTACCACACGCTGATGCTACTTCTACTTGCGGGACTCAGTGCCTGCGGGTCGCTTCCTCACAATGCTCCGCGCAATCTGCCTCAGGCCGCGGCTGGCAGCGCATCCGCGGCCATGCGCGAACCCATCGACGTCGTCGACCAGACAGCCATCGCCATGTCGTTCTCTGGCGGTGGCACGCGAGCCGCAGCCTTCGCCTTCGGGGCGCTGCAGGGGCTCAACGCCATGAGAGGTCCTGGGGGCGCGTCCCTGCTCGACGACGTCGCATTCATTAGCAGCGTGTCCGGAGGCTCCATCACCGCTGCGTACTACGGTCTGCACGGCACGGCCAGCCTGGCGACCTTTCGATCAGTGCTCCTGAAGAACGGAGAGGCGGGACTTCGCTTCAGTCTCCTGAATCCGGTCAACGTTGCACGCCTCTTCGCGGGGGGGCTCAACGATCGGGAAGATCTCCAGACATGGCTCGACGAAGACGTGTTCAAGGGCGCGACGTACGCCGACATGTTCCGCCGCGGCAAGCCAATCGTTTGGATCAATGCCACGAACGTCTACTACCGGGTCGCGTTTCCGTTCAGCCAGTTGGCATTCGATGCGCTATGCAGTGATCTTGCGAGCTTTCCCGTTTCCGAGGCCGTCGCCGCATCCATGGCGGTCCCGCTCTTCTTCGCACCGATCGTCCTTCAAAAGCATCCCGAGGCTTGTAGCGCACCGCTGCCGAACCTTGACCACGCCCAGGCGCCTGGGCGATCGCTGCTGCGTGGCGCGTTGGCAAACGCCGTTCGCGGTCTCAGGGACACGTCGAAGGGAAAGTACATCAAGCTGGTCGACGGCGGGGTGTCCGACAACTACGGATTGGCTACCATTCTACAATCGCGCCTGCTGCTGGGCACGGCTTATGGTCCCATGAGCGAGAACGACGCGATCAAGGTGCGGCGGCTACTTTTCATCGTTGTTGACGCCGGTCAGGGCCCGCGCGGCGATTTGAACCAAAGCCAGATTGGCCCATCCGGAATCGAAGTCGCAAGCGCGGCCATCGACGCGGCAATGGCGACCAACGTTCGAATGAGCTATGACGCCTTCGTTCCCATGATGCAGCAGTGGCGCGACGACCTCTTGGCCTATCGGTGTGGGATGCCGTATTCTCGGCAGCAGGAGATCGCTGCACGCCTCCCAGGCTGGCGGTGCGACGAAGTCGATTTCTTCGTCACGCGGATATCGTTTGAGGTCCTCGACAAGGAGCGTGCTGCAAGTCTGAACGATCTGCCGACCAGACTTCGTCTGCCCGAGAAAGACGTCGATAGCCTGATCGAAGCGGGAAGGGATGCCATCCTTGGCAACCCGGTGATCCGCGAGTTCGAGCGCGAATCGACTGCGGCGCGATAGTCCCGCGGCACGCGGCGTGGGTGAGGCCGCGCTCTTGCTGCTCAGCCGCGGCGCTCTCCTGGCGGAGGCACGCTCCGCACGGCCGATCTCGACGCTAAGGCGCCCCGACTCCCAGATGACCGTGGTCCCTTTCCGGCCATCTACGGCCAGTGGTCCGCGCCACTATATGGACATTTGAATGTCGCCTTCGCCCAGACAACGGCCCCTCGCGTGCCGACCGTGTCCGTCGCGTTGTCGGCCGAAGCGGCCGTTCACGCTTTTCCGACCGCAACTTGTGGGCAATGTCAGGTTCCTAACGGGGCCAACCGAGGCTGTCGCCCCCTATGCGGATAGTTGCGACCTACACCGAGCGACGGCGTACTTTGCGAAGGGGGCACGGTGAAGTACGCCTGGATCGACGAGCACCGGGCCAGTACAGCGCGAGCCGCGCTTCGCCAGCATCGGGCCGTCTGGCGCAGCGGCAATCGCCAGTAGCGCGTCGAACCTGCAGTGGTCTCTCGGGTGTTGACTTGCATGCGAGCCTGCCCCGTATTTTGCAAGTGCCGGTGACCTGGCTTGGCGACACCACCTACGCGGCGGATCTAGGACCTCAGGCGGAAGCTGTGGGTCAGCCAAAAATGCAAAGATGGGTCAAACGACGGAAGCGAAAGCCGCCGCCAAAGACGGGCAAGCGACTCCCGCGCCAGATCCGTAGTGATTTTACGGCATCTTTGGTTCGACAGATCGCCATCCCCATGCTGAAACGGTCTAACTGCTATAGACAATATGCCATTGCAAGTTCGTTGCGCTTGTACCAAATTGGCGGTAAGCGTGCGGCGCCCGTCTCACCTTCCTCGGTGGCGAGCACCGGCTTCCAATTGCATAGGTAGCGTAGAGAACGTATGGGAATTTCCAGGATAGTCAGAGCGTGCGATCGGGTGCAGAACCGCGCACTATCCTGCGAGGCGCTTCGCGAGCCGTTAGCAGGGGGGCGATGGCGTGTGGCCGGTATGCCGTGGTGATGCCGCTTAGCGTGCGGAACCGATGGGTGGCAAAGCCGATGCCGGTACCCGGAAACCGGCAGCGATAATGGAGCTGCTCTACAGTCCCGACTCGCCATATGCCAGGAAAGTGCGGGTTGCGGTGCGTGAGAAAGGCTTGCTCGACATCATCGACGAGGTCGTAGTGAATCCCAACGGGAACGGCGCCGAGCTGCTTTCCCTGAATCCTCTGGCCGAGGTGCTGACCTTGCAGCGCGGTAACGGGTCATTGTTCGACAGTCCACTGATCTGTGAGTACCTGGATGGACTGTCACCGATCGAGTCTCTGATTCCGCGAGCCTTTGAACCACGAATCGACGTGCTTAGGCTGCAAGCG
>NZ_JBFTND010000264.1:0-8615 GCF_056397305.1 Cupriavidus sp. 05N40 | reverse complement strand
GTGTAGTAGTTGGTGGTCAGGCCGGCATCCTTGCCCGCCTTGATCAGCAGGGCCAGGTCGCTGCCCCAGTTGCCGGTGATCACGGTGTCGGCGCCGGAGGCCTTGATCTTCGCCGCGTAGGGCGCGAAGTCCTTGACCTGGGCCAGCGGGTGCAGGTCTTCGCCGACGATCTGGATGTCAGGACGCTTGCGCTTGAGGTAATCCTTGGCGGCGCGCGTCACCTGATGCCCGAACGAATAGTTCTGGTTGATCAGGTAGACCTTCTTGACGTTGGCATCCTTGGCCAGGAAGGTGGTCAGCGCCTCCATCTTCATGTCGGAGTTGGCGTCGAGCCGGAAATGCCAGTAATTGCACTTGCTGTTGGTCATGTCCGGGTCTACCGCGGCGTAGTTCAGGTAGACGATTTCCTTRCCCGGATTGCGCTCGTTGTGCTTGGCCACCGCGTCTTCCAGCGCCAGGCCAACCGAGGAGCCGTTGCCCTGCACGATATAGCGGATGCCCTGGTCCACGGCCTGCTTGAGGATGGTCAGGCTTTCCTGCGGTGACAGCTTGTTGTCGAAACCGACCACCTCGAACTTGTTGCCGCCGCCCCAGTCCTTCTGGTTGGCGATGTCGGCGACGAACTGCCAGCTCTTGAGCTGGTTCTGGCCGACCGGCGCCATCAGCCCGGACAACGGATCGATAAAGGCGATCTTTACCGTTTCAGCAGCCGCGACCCCGGAACCCATTGCCGCAAACAGTGCCGTGGCGGCCACGAGCGGACGCAATCTGATCATGCTTGTCTCCTTCGGTTTTTTTGTTGGCTTTCGTTGATCCCGGTTCGCGCAGCGCCCTCTGCCGAAACCTCGGCGCGGCGCGGACCTGTCCTGCGGGCGCCGGCCGCATGGGCCGGCAAGCATCGGCGGCTCTGTGGCCGCCTTGGAATCAGGCCGACGGCAGTCGGTAGTCCTTGAACTGCTCGCGCAACCTGAGCTTTTGCATCTTGCCGGTGGCCGTGAGCGGAATCTCGGTGACGAAGGCGACGTCGTCGGGGATCCACCATTTGGCGACCTTGCCTTCGAAGAACGCCAGCAGCTCTTCGCGCGTCACCTCGGTGCCGGGCCGCTTGACCACCACCAGCAGCGGGCGTTCGTCCCACTTCGGGTGGTAGCAGGAGATGCAGGCCGCCATATGGACCGCGGGGTGGGCCGAGGCCACGTTCTCGATGTCGATGGAGGAGATCCACTCGCCGCCGGACTTGATCACGTCCTTGCTGCGGTCGGTGATCTGCATGTAGCCATCGGCGTCGATGGTGGCCACGTCGCCGGTGGGGAACCAGCCATCGACCAGCGGCGAAGCGTCGTTGCGGTAATAGTGCTCGATCACCCACGGGCCGCGCACATGCAGGTCGCCGAAGGCCTTGCCGTCCCACGGCAGTTCGTTGCCATCGCCGTCGACGATCTTCATGTCCACGCCGTAGATCACGCGGCCCTGCTTTTCCTGGATCTTCTGCTGCTCTTCTTCGGGCAGGTCGTTGTGGCGGGCCAGCAGCTTGCACGAGGTGCCCAGCGGCGACATCTCGGTCATGCCCCAGGCGTGGATGGTTTCCACGCCCAGTGCCTTGAGCGCGCGGATCATGGCCGGCGGCGCGGCCGAGCCGCCGATCACGGTGCGGTGGAAGGTGGAGAACTTGAGCTGGTTGCCCTGCACATACTGCAGCAGGCCGAGCCACACGGTGGGCACGCCGGCGGAGAAGGTCACCTTCTCCTGCTCGAACAGCTCATATAGCGACGCGCCGTCCAGCTTGGCCCCCGGGAAGACCAGCTTGGCGCCGACCAGCGGCACCGAGTACGGCAGGCCCCAGGCATTGACGTGGAACATCGGCACGACCGGCAGGATCACATCCTGCGCGGAGCAGCCCAGCGCGTCAGGCAGCGCCGACGCGTACGAATGCAGCACGGTGGAGCGATGCGAGTACAGCGCGCCCTTGGGGTTGCCCGTGGTGCCGGAGGTGTAGCAAAGGCTCGACGCGGTGTTCTCGTCGAACTGCGGCCAGGTGTAGTTGCCGTCTTGCGCGTCGATCAGGTCTTCGTAGCACAGCAGCGGCACCTTGGGGTTGGCCGGCATGTGCGAGCGGTCGCTCATCATCACCCAGCCCTTCACACCGGGGCAATGGGCCGCCACGCCTTCCACCAGCGGCAGGAAGGTGGCGTCGAAGAACACGTACTGGTCTTCGGCGTGGTTGATGATATAGGCCACCTGCTCCGGGAACAGGCGTGGATTGACGGTATGGCATACCGCGCCCGAGCCGGACACGGCGTAGTAGATTTCGAGGTGGCGGTAGCCATTCCAGGCCAGTGTGCCGACCCGCTCGCCCTGGCGCACGCCGAGCGCGGCGATGGCCTGGGCCASCTTGCGGGCSCGCAGYTCGCARTCGCGGTAGGTGTAGCGGTGSAGGTCGCCYTCGGTCCGYCGCGAGACGATTTCYGTGCTGSCGTARTRSCGYGCRGCGTGCTTGATGATGGAGGAAATGAGCAGGGGCTCGCTCATCATTTGACCCATCAATGCCATGGAATAGTCTCCTGTGGTTTTTTAGATCCGCCAAAAAACGAACAACCGTTCTATTTTTTGGCCGATTGTTCCCATCCTTTGATGAAACGTCAACGGAATTCCGTTGTGCGCCGCCGTACCCGGAACGCTGGCAAGCCGCGCTCGCGCCCTGTGTCGGTGCATGCACGGYAGGGCTGATCGAGGGACATGCGGAAATAATGCGGCGGCAACGGCAGTCACAGATGGAGATGACGGCGTGGAAGTACAATAACGCCTGCCATGTTGCACCTCAACATGTCGTTTTCCCTAGCCTGCAAGCGCACTTGCGGGAAATTCGGCCAGCCGGCGCTGCACCGCCCAGCCACTCACAACGAAGCCCCCGTGAACTCTCCCGAGCCAAACGCCGCCCCCCCCTCCCTGTCCGAAACGATGCCGGACGGAACCAGCGCCGCGCCAGCCGACGCGGCCGTCCCGCAGGTGCCATTCACGACGGCGACGGGCTTCGCGGAGCTGGGCCCGCGCTTCTTCACCCGGCTCGCGCCCACGCCGCTGCCCTCGCCTTACCTGGTAAGCGTATCGCCGTCCTCGGCGGCGCTGCTGGGCTGGGACGCGCATGCCGCAACGCAGCGTAACTTCATCGAAACTTTTGCGGGAAATCAGGTCCCGGACTGGGCCGATCCCCTCGCCAGCGTCTATTCGGGGCACCAGTTCGGGGTCTGGGCCGGCCAGCTCGGCGACGGCCGGGCGATCCGCCTGGCCGAGGCGCGCACCGCCACCGGCCCGATGGAAATCCAGCTCAAGGGCGCCGGCATGACGCCGTATTCGCGCATGGCCGACGGCCGCGCGGTGCTGCGCTCGTCCATCCGCGAATACCTGTGCTCCGAGGCCATGGCCGCGCTCGGCATTCCGACCACGCGCGCCATGTGCATCGTCGGCTCGGACGCCCCGGTACGGCGCGAAACCATGGAGACCTCAGCCGTAGTGACACGCCTGGCGCCAACCTTTGTCCGTTTTGGCCATTTCGAGCATTTCGCTGCGCGCGAGGACACCAGCGCGCTGYGCCAGCTGGCGGATTTCGTCATCGACCGATTCATGCCCGAATGCCGCGAGGACAAGCAGCCCTACCAGGCGCTGCTGCGCGAGGTGTCGCTGCGCACCGCCGAGCTGATGGCGCAATGGCAGGCGGTCGGCTTCTGCCACGGCGTGATGAATACCGACAATATGTCGATCCTCGGCCTGACCATCGACTACGGCCCCTTCGGCTTCCTCGACGCCTTCGACGCCAACCATATCTGCAACCACACGGACACGCAGGGCCGCTACGCCTACAGCCAGCAGCCGCAGGTGGCGTTCTGGAACCTGCATTGCCTGGCCCAGGCGCTGCTGCCGCTGTGGCGCGAGGGCGACGGCAAGGGCGAAGAAGGCAAGGCAGCGAGCGAGGCCGCGGTCGAAGCCGCGCGCGCCGCGCTCGATCCCTTCCGTGAGCGCTATGCCACCGCCTTCTTCCAGCGCTACCGCGACAAGCTCGGCCTGCGGCCCACGGGCGGGCGCGACGAGGAGGACGAGCCGCTGCTGAGCGAGCTGTTCCAGCTGCTGCATGCGCAACGCGTGGACTACACCTTGTTCTGGCGCAACCTCGCCCGCATATCGTCTGCGGACGGCAGCCGCGATGCACCGGTACGCGACCTGTTCCTGGACCGCGCGGCATGGGATGCCTGGGCCGGCACGTACCGCGCCCGGCTGCGCGCCGAACAGTCCGACGATGCGGCGCGCGCCGCGGGCATGCTGGCGGTGAACCCGAAGTACGTGCTGCGCAACCACCTGGCGGAAACCGCCATCCAGCGCGCGCGGGAGAAGGATTTCACCGAGGTGGACCGCCTGCTGGACGTGCTCTCGCGACCCTTTGACGAGCAGCCGGAGGCCGAAGGCTACGCCGCGCTGCCGCCGGACTGGGCCGCGGGACTGGAAGTGAGCTGTTCGTCGTGAGCCCCCCCGGCAGGCAGGTACGCGGCGCGCCGCGATCACCCCGCCCGCAGGCACGACTGTAAGGATCGCGTGCCGGAAACGACCAAGTAGACCCAATGCTCCGGGCGGCGCACGCCAGGCAATGCAGCCTCTCGCGCCACCCGGCCAACCAGAAAGGAAGCCGAGCATGACCACGCAGAAAACCGACGCCGAGTGGCGCGCGCAACTCTCCGACATCGAATACCGCGTCGCCCGCGAAGCGGCCACCGAGCGGCCCTTCACCGGCCGCTACTGGGACCACTGGGACCGCGGCACCTACCGCTGCATCGGCTGCGGCACGCCGCTGTTCGAGGCCAGCACCAAGTTCGACGCCGGCTGTGGCTGGCCCAGCTACTTCCGTCCGATCAACGGCGAGGTGATCGACGAGCACACCGACCGCTCGCATGGCATGCTGCGCGTGGAGGTCCGCTGCAAGGAATGCGGCAGCCATCTGGGCCATGTCTTCGAAGATGGCCCCGCGCCCACCGGTTTGCGCTACTGCATCAACTCGGCTGCGCTAAAATTCGACGAGCGCGACCCTGCCGATTTCGAGGCGGGTGACGCCGCGCCGACATCGCCCGACACGCCGCGCTAAGGCCGAACCGCCCGCGCGGCGGTTCGCCGCCAACCCAGCCCCGACCWTTGCGTCGATCTATCCTGTCCGCATGAAATTCCTGTTCGACCTGTTTCCGGTCATCCTGTTCTTCGTCGCCTTCAAGTTCGCGGGCATCTATACCGCCACCGGGGTGGCCATCGTCGCCACGGTGGTGCAGATCGGCTGGGTCTGGCTGCGCCACCGCAAGGTCGAGCCGATGCAATGGATCAGCCTGGCGATCATCTCGGTGTTCGGCGGCGCCACGCTGCTGCTGCACAACGAGACTTTCATCAAGTGGAAGCCCACCGTGCTGTACTGGCTCTTCGCCGCCACGCTGACGTTGTCGGCGCTGCTGTGGCGCAAGAACCTGATCCGCGCCATGCTGGGCAAGCAGGTCAGCATGCCGGACAACGCCTGGGGCAAGCTCAACGCCGCCTGGGCCGCTTTCTTCGCCGTGATGGGCGTGGTCAACCTCTATGTGGCCTACCAGTTCTCCACCGACGCCTGGGTCAACTTCAAGCTGTTCGGCAGCATGGGCCTGATGCTGGTGTTCATCCTGGCGCAAAGCGTCTGGCTGTCGCGCCACATGCAGGAAACCCCCTCCGAATAAGGCGCCGGGCTCACCGGATTCACCGACTACACCGCGGGTGCGCTGCAAGCGCAGTGCGCCCGCCGGGCTCCATCCTCCGGCCCTGCGCCGGGGCCGATCCCACCACAGAGACCCCAAGATGGCCGCCGATCCCGCACATATCGAGGCGCTGCTGCGCGCAGCCCTTTCCCCCACCAGCGTCGCCGTGCGCGACGACAGCGCGCTGCATGCCGGCCACGCCGGCGCCGCATCCGGCGGCGGTCACTACCATGTGACCATCGTCAGCTCCCGGTTTGCCGGCAGCACACGCGTAGCGCGTCACCGCATGGTGTATGATGCGCTGCGCGAACTGTTCCCCACGCAAATTCACGCGCTGGCTGTCACCGCGCTGACCGAACAAGAACTTGAATCCCGCGAATCGTCCCGCGATTCCTCGAGCAACTCTCAGACCTGATTCCATGAAGACCACCGTCCTCTCGTTCAGCCTGGCGGCTGTGCTTGCCGCTGGCAGCTTGCCCGCCCTGGCCCAGAACGCCGCCGTCGTGAATGGCAAGGCGATCCCCTCGGCGAAGCTGGACAAGCTCATCGCCGGCACCGGCCAGCCGCCCAATGCCGAGTTGCGCGACCGCGCCCGCAACATGCTGATCGACCGTGAGCTGCTGCTGCAGGAAGCCAACAAGCGCGGCCTGACCCAGCGCGACGACCTGCAGGAACAACTGGAGCAGGCCAAGCTGAACGTGCTGGCCGGCGCGGTGTTCGAGGACTACGTCAAGACCCACGGCGCCAGCGACGAAGAGCTGCGCAAGCAGTACGACAAGATCAAGTCCCAGTTCGGCAGCGGCAAGGAATACCACGCCCGCCACATCCTGGTGGAAAAGGAAGCCGACGCGCGCGCCATCATCGCCAAGATCAAGGCCGGCGCCAAGTTCGAAGACCTGGCCAAGGCCTCGTCCAAGGACCCGGGCTCCGCGGCCAATGGCGGCGATCTCGACTGGGCCAACAGCAGCAGCTACGTGCCGGAATTCTCGGCCGCGATGACCGCGCTGAAGAAGGGCCAGATGACCGACACCCCGGTCAAGACCCAGTTTGGCTGGCACATCATCCAGCTCGACGACGTGCGCGACGCCAAGGTCCCCACGTTCGAGGAAGTCAAGCCGCAGCTCACGCAGATGCTGATGGGCGACCAGAACTGGCAGCGCGAGCAGTTCCAGGCCATGATGAAGGCGCTGAAGGAAAAGGCGAAGATCCAGTAAGCGGATCCGGCCTCGATGCAGCAGGGAAACCGGTGCCGATGGCACCGGTTTTCATTTAGGCGACGGGTTGCCGTTGGACCTGCCGTGGCCGGCTTCCCTCTCCCGTGCGCGGAAGGGGCGCGGCGCGAAGGGCGTGACAGCCGCCGTCATTGCGAATGGCCTCGGCGCACCGGGCCGGCTTCGTCCGGTTCGAACGGCGCCTCGCCCAAGGTAGCCAGGTACCCCTGCGCCGCGCCGCGCAGGCGCCGCGTCAGCCGCGGGAAATCGATTTCCTCCCCTTCCTCGATGCATGCATGCGCGATAAGGCCGTAGACGATGGCCTGCAGCGTCACCGAGGCTTCCTCGACCACCGCCGCCGGCGGCGCGTCGGCCGCGCCCAGCAGCGCCCTGCTCCACAGCGCAACGAAGCGCCGGTACATCTTCCGGTACGCCGCGCGCCCCGAATGATGCCGCTCCAGCAGGTAGATCGGCCCCCAGCGCTCGGGCGTCTCGCGGTGATGCGCCACGTTGACGGCAATCAGCGCATCCACCAGGGCTGCCATCGGTTCGCCGCGGCGCTGCGCCAGGCAGGCGTCCATGGCCAGCACGATGCGCTTGGCGCGCAGGTGCAGGCAGACCTGCGCCAGTTCCTCCTTGCTGCCGAAGTATTCGTAGAACGTGCCCAGGCCCACGCCAGCCAGGTCGACGATGGCGCGGATGGTCACCTGCGCGTAGTCGTGCGCCGCCAAAAGCCGAACAAAGGCTTCCTGGATGGCCAGCGAGGTCTGCCATGAGCGTGACTGCACCGGCCTGCGGCGGGGCTTCGCCGGGTCTTTGCGCTGCGGGTTCATGCTGCTCCGAAAGCCGAACATGCTGGCTGGGCATTGTATCTAGAATGGCCTTTCCAACGTAGCCCGGCGCGCCGGCATGCCTGGCCGCGCAACGCGAGACAGCAAGGAGACGCCACGATGAACTGGACCACCCACACCATCACCAACCAGGTGCCGGAGCTCAAGGACTACAACCTGTACACCAGCGACGCCGGCATCCGCCGCGCCGTGGAACGCGCCGGCGCCGGCTGGAGCGGCGCCGAGCTTGCGCGCCAGGGCGCGCTGCTCGGCGCGCAGGAAACCCTGCGCCATGCCGAGGACGCCAACCGCCACCATCCCGAGCTGCACACGCATTCGCGCGCCGGCGAGCGGATCGACCAGGTGCGTTTCCACCCCGCGTGGCACGCCATGATGGCCATCGCGCGCGCCAGCGGCCTGGCCAACCTGCCCTTCGCCGACGCGCGTCCGTCGGCATGGACGTCGTATGGCGCGGCGCTCTACATGCACAGCCAGATCGAATCCGGCTCGCTCTGCCCCACCAACATGACACAGGCCTGCATCCCCGTGCTGCGCAAGGAGCCGGGCCTGTTCGCCGAGCTCGGGGACAAGCTGCTGACCCAGGCCTACGACCCGCGCGACGTGCCGATCGCGCACAAGCCATCGATCAACGTGGGCATGGGAATGACCGAGAAGCAAGGCGGCTCCGACGTGCGTGCCAACACCACGCGCGCGATCGCGGTGCGCGGCGAGGGCCGCGGCGCCGAATACCGCATCACCGGCCACAAGTGGTTTTTCTCGTCGCCGATGTCGGATGCGCACCTGGTGCTGGCCAACAC
>NZ_JBFTND010000263.1:0-8636 GCF_056397305.1 Cupriavidus sp. 05N40 | reverse complement strand
GGCCGAGCGATCGCCGTCGAACAGACCCAGGTTGCCGCAGGCCGCGCAGATTTCGGTCGACGGGTCCATCGTGTAATCGACCCCGATCAGGTACAGCGGATGCCGGCTGGCATAGCCACTGGCAGACACGATGGGGATGTAGCCGGCCAAGGCTTCGAGTTGGTTCCAGTCGAGCACGTGCAGGCGCTCTGTGCCGGGGAAAATGAAATAGAGCTTGCGCGTGCCGCGATGAATGCGGATGAAGGCGCCACGGCTGCGATGTGCGCCGCTGGCAAAGTAAAACAGGAAGGCCATGGCTGGCAACGATGGTGCACTGATCACCAAAGTCCCAACCATCTGAAAGGTTATCTTTTCTTTATCGACAATGGCTAACATGAATAACATCGCAGCGATCGTCACTAAGACGGACATACCGATAAAGCCCGCAGTACTGGTCCGCGTGAAATTCGCATAGGTCTCCAGTTCGACGCACTGATCATTGACGCGACGCACGCCATCGGGCTTGGGCGGCTCACTGATAGCGTGGTTCCGATAGAGCGGCGTGCCGCCCAGACGCAGGCTGGGCGGAAGTCGCTTGATGGTTTCCGCTTTCACAGAGGCGTCCCCACTGGCTCCAGCTTAGCCGGGTCGATGGGATCGGTGAACAGGCCTCCCGAGGAGAACACCAGTGGTGTCGGCGCGCCAGGCTGGTCGATGGCGAGCCCGGGTTGCTCGACCGGGGCGGGCAGGTACAGGTATTTCAGCGCAACCTTGGTGTCCTCGTGCATCTGGATGGCCCAGCCGCATTCCTTGCCGGTATGACCCAGTGGCGTGATCAAGCATTGGCGACGGTAGTCGATGGGGCTGGTACCCGCGGCATAGACAATGGGGCCTTGGACTGGCACAAGCTCGTTGCCTGCCAGGGTGAAGCTGAGTTGGGTTTGGAAATGTTCGGCAGGCATGTCGTTGGTGCCGGGCAACTGGCAATGGATGCGCAGGGTGCCGATCTCATAGCCTGAGGTCTTGTCCCACTCAGCGCTCAGGCGCGGGCGGTAGTAGAGGCCGTGGATGGCATCCAGTTCCTCGCTTCTTGTGTAATGCCGGCGATCGACACCCCAGGCGCTGTGCTTGAGCCATATTTCGACAGGACCGTGTTTGGTCATATCGACGCCGACATTAAAGGCGATGCCAACCCCCAGGGCGACAAGCCCCACCACGGCCCAGCCTGCGGGCGTGAGGCCAAGCACGGCCACTGCCGCCCCGCCACCGGATATCGTAGCGGCTGTCGCGGTGCCGCCGCCCCAGGCCGCCAGCGTCATAACGCCGCCGGCGATGGCAGAACCAAGGTACATGCGGGCCTGTTCGGAATTACTTTCATTGAGGGCATTGACTGCTCTAATGGCATCCGCTGCGGTCGCAATGCCAGCGCCACCTGCGCCGAAAATCGCCACGCCACGCTTGGTGGCGAATATTTTGGCGGTGGTGGCCAAGGCGACATTGCCACGCGCGCCCGCGCGAACGGCGACGACCGTAGCAACAATTTCGATGCCAGCAGCAATGAGCGCGCTAAAAGCACCGATCACTGAAACTGCGTTCGATACTTGAAGCTCGGTCGAATTGAATTGCTTACCCGCTTCCACCATGCCCTTATAAGCAAGCCATCCACCCAACCCGGTGAATAGGTACCCACCAGGCGTGCGCATACGCTTCAGCGTATTGATGAAGATGTTGCCTTCCACCTTGATGGGGCGCGTTGGCGGAAGCGCCAGCCGCTCGATCGGCGCGCTGTCCAGTTCGCGGTAGGTCGTCTCGCCAATCTTGACCCAGTCGTAAACCAGGATCCTGGCGGTCGCCTCCGCTTGCGTGACCTTGGGCATGGGACGCTTCCAAYCGCGCAAGCGTTCGCTCCCGAGCGTCTGGTAACCCTGGAACTCGTAGGCGAAGCGCCACATGTCCGCCAGGCTGAGGTCGTACTGGACAATGGTGGCGTTAAAGCGGATCTCAATGACATGGCGTAGACGGCGCACGAGGATATCCGCCTGCTTGTTCTGCGGCAGCGCCTGCAGCAGGCCGATCAATGCATTGGTAGTGGGGGTGGCGGCATGCTCTTCCATGTACTTGTCCACCACGTCGAACATGTTCTTGGCGATGTCGGCAGTCTTTTCCTGAAGGCGCGCCATCAGAATCTGGCTGCCGTTCGCCAGCGCGAGCCAGTAGGGGCTCTGAGCGGGAGGTATCGACGTCAACTTGGCGAGAGCCCGCTGGCCGTCCTGCGTGTGGACCAGGCTACCGATGCAGTTGAATACCGCTTTTTCGTAATCGCGGGCGTTGTGCAGTATCTTCAGATCGAAACAACTCAGCGCTTTACCCAGTAGTCCGGGAGCTTCGATAAGGTCGACCCAKGACGACACGTCCCTGACCGCCATGTCGATAGCGGTGTCGAAGGCCACTATCCGTTTTTCATAGCGGTCCGGGAAGGCGACGGCGTTGGTGTAGTCGATCAGATTGCGCTGCTTGGCGAGCGCCTTAGCCAGTTCCGGAGAGCTTGCCCGCGGGCTGTTCTTTGCCGCCTGAAAATACCCGGCGATGAATCTTCCGCTCTGCAACTTGTGCGCATTCTCGCCAGCGTACCGGGTTTTTCTTTTGACTTCGGAGGCTGCCAGATAGTGAAGTTCGCCGACCATACCCACGGGGTCTTGCAGGGCAACACCGAGTGGCACCACCTCCTTGCGTGGCGACAGGGTGATATACATGTCGCTGATGATCCGGTTGAAGTCAGGACCGGGGGGCGAGGGCTGGATTTCGCTCCAGGGGTAGTACATCGCTTGGCCGTACGTCGCCGGCATCAGTTCGCGAGTCGCGGTGCCCAGGAGCACTGCATTGAACGCATGCGTCTGTGTGGCGCCGCCCGCAGGTTTGATCTTTGTCGCCAGTTTGTCGCGCAGACCACCGTCATTGGTTTCTATGCGCCAAAGCGTGGCATGCGTGAGGATGGTGTCGGTGGCCAGCACATAGACGGTATCGGCAATCTTGTCCTCTGGGGCGAGCAGGTAGGGTTTTGCACCGGTGGTATCGGGGCGGGCCAAGCGGCCGGGAGCGGCGTCCTGGCAGTCGGCTTCGGTCCACCAGATGGGCGCGAAGCGCACGTCGCTGGTGACCTGGTAATGCTGGGTCCACATGCGGCTGTTCTGGTAATAGAACAGGTAGACATAGGTGCCAGGACGCAAAACACGCAGGCCATACGCCTTGCTGCCCTTTAGTTCCGGATAGCCTTTCACGCTGAGTGTCGGGAAGACTGCGGCTTCGAAGCCCTTGTCRGCGATGCCGTAGCGCAGGGGGTAGACCGGGACGCCGCGCTGGCACGACGGCGGCGAAATGGCGCAATTCCTTGGCTTCTCACTGGGATGCGCGGGTTGAAGTGCTTTTTTGAGGGGCAGGGTCACGGTGGTAATCCTCAAACTAGGGGCACGCGATTTGCTGCAGGCGTTCCTCGGCTTCCTGCAGGCGCTGGCGAGCGGGAACATGGCGGCGGGTCAGGTGGTTTCGCAGCAAGGTGTCATGGGCGAACAACGCCTGGGGATAGACGAAGCGCAGCTCCATGTAGTGGCGCGCATCGCGCTCTAGGAGCAACGCCAGGCTGTCGGCTTCGCGGTCGAAGGCCATCAATTGCGCGTATAACTGCGTCTCCGTGAGCGCACTGGCCAGTGCCGGATGGCGCAAGGTGAACAGACGCGCGGTGTCGCGCATGAACCAGGCGTGGCTGGCCTGATCAAGCGTGGCTTCGTCTTCCGGCGTCAACGTGAGGTGGTGGCCGTCGGCCAGCGCGACGCCAGGCATGGCTGTTGGCGCATCGGCTTGCAGCCACTCGGTGGCGTGCTCGCCGCCGGCACGCCAGATCAAGCGAGCGATGGGACCAAACAGTTGGGCAAGGCGCTCGTTGGGAAGGCTTTCGCCTAGCTCTTCGAGTTGGCGCGATGCGCCAAGGCTGAAGGTAAGCGGCAAACCGTCAGCAGCGATGATCAGGCGCAATTGTCGTAGATGCCCGAGCAATTCCTGTTCGTCATCCGGTCCCAACAGCAGTAAGCCGGCGCGCTGGGGTGCCCAGGTTTCGAGGAAGTGGTTAAACAGGGTGGTGTCCAACGGCACCAGCATGGGGCCCTGCTGGTATCCGGGGGACTCGTACTGCCACGCTGTATCCAGCCACACCCACTGATGGTCGAAACGCTGGGTAAGCCCCCGAACATCGGCCTCCAGCGATTCGCTGCATTCGCCACTGAGCCAAAGCCAAGGGCGGGGTCCGTCTTGCAGCGTCGCCCAGGCCGGGGTCGTGACCACCTTGACGTGTTGCCGCGGCCAGCCTGGCACAGCGTGTTCAGCGGTGCTCATGCGTTTGTCCTTCCGCAGGGGCAAGGTTTGCGTGGGCAACTGCCGTCCGCGCGCATGGCGCATACGCGGTCCAACGCTTGACCGGCCCTGGGTGTGCCAGCCATGGATAGCGGATTCCCGCCGCCACCGCCCGGGTGCGAGATGGGCCCCTTGAATCGAATAGCGATCGCATCCAGGGTGATACCGTTGCCGTCAATGCGCAGCGTGCCGCCGGGCCCCCTGATGATGAGGTGCTCTGCCGCCTTCACTTCATAGCGCGCAGTCTTGCGCTCGATGCTTTGCCCGGCCTGCAGCTTGTCATGGCCCTGCACGGTGGTCTCAGCGTGCCCCTCGATCTCGATCCAGTGGTTGGCGGCAGTCTTGTCGCGGCGGTTGTTGCCCACCTCCTCGGTACGATCCTTGCCAGTCCGGATGGTGTGATTGCGCCCGACGGTCAGGAAGTCGTCCTGGCCGACGTCGTGGCGCCGGTCCTGGCCGACGGTCACCTGCTCGTCGTTGCCCACCGTTTCCTTGCGGTCATGTCCGATGGCAATCGTCTCGTCGTGCTCGACCTGCTCGCTGCGGTCATGCCCGACAAAGGTGGTTTCGTCGTGCCTGACGTGAATGTTCTGGTCCTTCTGCGCGTGGACGAAGATTTCCTCCTGGTCCTTCTCATCCTCGAAGCGCAACTCGTTGTAGCCCTCGCCCTTGTGGGTCTGGCTTTTGATGGTCATGCGGGTCTTGTGGTGCGGCAGCGCGTAGGGTGGCAACTGGTTGGAGCGGTACGTGCGGCCGGTGATGACCGGCTGGTCCGGGTCGCCGTCCCAGAAGTCGACGATCACCTCCTGGCCGATGCGCGGGATGGCCATGTGGCCCCAGGTGGCGCCGGCCCAGTTCTGCGCCACGCGGATCCAGCAGGAGCTGTGCTCGTCATGCTTGCCCTGGCGGTCCCACGGGAACTGGACCTTGACCCGGCCCCACTCGTCGCAGTAGATCTCTTCGCCGGCCGGTCCGACCACGGTGGCCGATTGCGGCCCCTCGATGCACGGTCTGGGCAGGGGCTCGGCGCGCCACTCGGCGCGGTCGGGGACCAGTTCGGCGGTGTAGCTGTAGTGGGTGCCTTGCTCGCTGCCGGCGCTCTCTTCGGCCTGGCTGGTGTGCTGCACGCCGTGGTGGCGCATGCGTATGGGGCGCCAGCCGTGGTTCATGTCGCCGCGGGGGTGGCCGGTGAGTTCGAAGGACAGGCCGGGCACCAGGCGCGGGTCGTCGCCCTCGACGCGGGCAAGGCGGGCGTCGCGGCGGTGGCCGCGCAGGCGCGCTTCGGTGAAGGGGCGGCCCGCCTCGTCACGCTTGTAGCGGCCCGGGTAGGCGTAGTGCGCGTAATGCGTCTTCTGGTGGTCCAGGTCGGCGCCGAGCGGAGCATGTTCCTGGTCGTACTGGGGATGGGTGAAGGTGTAGTCGCGCTGGGTGAGGCGTGCCGTAAGCACGTTCTCGGTGTAGGTGAAGCGGCGCAGGGCGGGCTCGGGCTGGTCGCCGCCGGGGGTGGGGTTGTAGAGGACGGGACCGCCGGCGATGCGGCCCTGCACGAACAGGCGGTCGCTGTGGATCAGGCGGTGGCCGTCGGCGTCGTGGCGGAAGGCAAAGTAGAAGCCCTCCTCGCGGGCAATGCGTTCGAGGAAATGCAGGTCGGTGTCGCCGGCCTGCACGCAGTACTCGCGTGGCAGGTGCTCGGCGGTGACGATCTGCTCGTAGCGGTTGGCCAGTCCGTGGTCCTTGAGTGCGCGCTGGAGGATCTCGGGTACGGAGAGGGTCTGGAAGATGCGCCAGTCGGAGGACAGACGCAGGCGGGCGAGGCCGGGCTCGACCACGGCGCGGTAGCGCGTCCGCCTGAAGCCGGTGTCGCCCTGCGCGAAGCGGCTGACCAGCCCATGGACATGGCGCACCGGTTCGTCGCCACGCCAGAGGGTGAGCAGGGCGGGCTGGTCGAGGATGGTGGCGAAGTCGAGGTCGGGGTCGGCATGGGYCARCTGCACGTCGAGRCGGAAGGTCTCGGAGAGGGCTTCGTCGAGATCGAACTCGATGACCTCAAAGTCYASCCCGCCGAYGAYGGCGAAGGTGAAGCGCAGGTCGGATTGGSKTGCCATGCTATCTCCATTACGTCTTTGCGACGTGCTTGCGATCTGGGCGCCGACCAGGACGCACGGCCCAGCGGTGCGCGTTGGCCAATAGCTGCTCGCGGATGTCTGGCGGGTAGTTGTSGGCAGTGGACAAGGCGGGTATGGGCTTGCCCGGCAGGCCGGCCTCGCGGATGACCTTGGGCCAGCGCGGTCGCCAGCACAGCAGCAGCGATGCCCAGTGGGACAAGCCGAGGATGATGAAAGCCGGCGAAATCATCAGGCAGCCGACCCAGATGAGGGGACCGCCTTCGCGCAGGAAGGGCCCCAAGGCCTCGAACTGCGCGATGAAGGCTTGCCACGGCAGCGGCAGTTGCGAGCTGATGCGTGGTTCTGGGATAGCCGACAGGCCGCCCTCGTCCATGTAGCGGCGGATGAATTCCCATTCCGCCTGCAAATCCGCCTCACCGCTGCTTTGCTTGCCGACAAAGGCTATGACGGGAAAGGGCAGCGGCGTGTCGTCGGCGAACCAGCCGAGAAGCAAGCGCTGGCCGGCGACTTCCATCGAACTGACGCCCTCCCAGGGCACAACGACAATCCCTCCACAGCTAGGAGGGCGATGCAGATAGACCTGCTGCGTGACACGGTTGAAGCGGATCAGCAGATGGCGGGAGGTCAGCACTTCCAGTCGCGTGAAGCGAAAGGCGTATTTGAAATAGAACCAGAGGGGGACTCCGGAAAGGAGCGTTCCGAATATTGCCATGATGATGTCGCTGGCAGTTAGTGCCCTGCCAAACACGGTTTCGTTGCCCATGATAACGGCCCAGAAGATGGGCAAGTCCATATCAATCCAAATGCCAAACAGCAGATAAATGACGGCACCTGAAACAAGAGTTACCAGACCGCGCTTATCCTCCATGCCGCCAGAACGCATTTCCAGATAGATGTCGTTGCAGGCATAGACCGGACCTCGCGTCTTGGCCTGTGCGAACCGTTTTGCCGCCTGATTCGCTTTGTCTTCGGCCACGGACTCTTCATAGACGGGCTCCACGACCGGTCGGCTTGGACCAGGGTCCTCCACATTTTTCTTGTACCACTCATCGGACTTGATATTGCCCAGCCACATGATCCACTCGGCGAAATACATCAAAGCACCTCTTGCAGTCCGCCGTAGAGCCCGGCAAGTTCTTGTGCCGTATCCTTGTACAGCTTTTCCCCATTGAACTTGGGTCCACGATATATCGTCCGCTTGCACCATTTCTGCAGGGCATCGTCATCGAAAATCGCGATAAGCACAGTGACGACAATTGTCACCCAGGTGCCACGGAGCAATATTCTTCGCATCATTAGAGCGACAGCTTCCTTACCCAGGTAGGCCGCTATGTTGGCGAGGAAGTTAATCCCAGAGAACCAGCGAGTATTTATCGCACGTTCGGCTAGCAACTTGAACATCGGTCCGGCCGCTGCAAATGCGATGCCGGCTTGACTCGCTATCATGGCGATTGATACCGCGAAGCGGATTCGATAAGCCATCCACAGCAGTGTATTTCCCTGTTTTTCAGCTTCGACGCCATCGGACCAGTCGTACCTAACGAGATAGATGCCCGCTGTCGTAGCCAGCGCGCCACCCCACAACTTGAGTCCACCAAGAAAGACGGTAGCGCCCACGCCCGTCGTACTGGCGGCGGCATATTGGCGCAACACGATCTCCGTGCCGCAGGCCAACACCTCCAGACCGGCCGCGAAGGTTGTTATTGCGGCTGCGGCCAACTCCGCTTTTTCCTTTTCGTCCTTGGTCCCTTTGAGCCACTTATGGCCGAGCAGGGCGGCCTCGAACACAAGCAGCCAGCCACTGGCGCGCACTTTGTAGAATTCACTGGAGCGGGCGTCCACCAGTTCGGTGGCGAAGGCGAAGTTGACATTGCGCTTCACGTGCGCGCGCAAGACCTTGGGGTCGGCGCTGCGCCCGATCGCCTGTAGTTCCTTGAGCCGCAGTTTGACGGCTTGCTTGCCGATGCCGGCGGCCAGCAACGAGCGGCTGAAACCGTGGACGAACCACTCCATGCCCTTGGGCGCGTGGCGCAATGTCTGACGCCCCAGGCTGGTGTACCAGGCGAGTGCGCCGCCGGCGAGCCTGGCATGGCCGGCCTTTTCCATTTCCTCGTACAGCCCGTTGGC